>CAYGVV010000073.1:0-8507 GCA_964353395.1 uncultured Candidatus Bathyarchaeia archaeon
TGTGATAGAGTCACGTCTGGCAAAACTTCTCCCGTGATGGAAGCAGATGTGGACAGCAATTGGCTCGATTTGGTTGTCACCTTTGTCCCTTGATTCTCCTTTGGAGCGTGTTATTTAAAGCGTGAAGCAGGATAAATCTATACTGTTGTTCTAGAATAAAGATAAAGTTTTCTATAAGCTATGTTTGAATTATCTAGAATTATCAGACCAATAGTAGATAACTGCTTTTTCCAAGAACATAATTCTTTCTGATTTCATAATAGACAAACTGGAATCTCGCTGGCACTCTGCATTCGAGGGTTTGCAATGTTTAAATTCTACATAACTCGCTTTTAATCACGGTTTTTTATGGTCAGATTAAAGATAAGTTTTCCTCTTGTTTGAAATGGTTTTTTTCTTGTTTTGTAAGTGCGCGCGCGCAAGGTGATAATTCTATTTTTGTTGGTGATGTTATTGCTTCTAAGGCTGAGAAGGATTTTTTGATTGTTTGTCCCCATGTTAAGCGGCTTTTGTGTGGTAGTTCTTTTGATGGTTTTTATCGTTCTTGGAATCAATGTGGTCTGGATTTTGGGCATTGTCCGTTTCGTGGTAAGCGTGCGCGGGTTAAGTTTCGTTTTGATGGTTACCATGTTGTTGAGTTATGTCTTAAGCTTGTTGGTTTGCCTAATGAGGAGGTCTGATTATGGTGCCTAAAATTCCTAAGTCTTGTTCGTCAGATGGAAATGTTTGTTTCAAGAATTCGTGTAGTTCTATAGATTGTATGGGGAACGTCCATGTCTGTTTAAGGCATAGGAATCCTGTTGGTTTTCATGTTCCGCGTAGTCGTGGTTTGATTCTGGTTCCTGTTTTTTCTAAGCATAGGCGGCGGTGATTTTGGATGGTTGATTTTATTTTATGTCCTTTTTGTTCATGTATGTTTTTGACTGATGCAGATTTAGAGTTGCATTTGGCTCATTTGGGTAAGAATGATGTTTTGCATAATGATTCTTTCAGGTCTATGCATTATGAAATTGAATTGAGTTATTCGCGTGAGCATGGGGGTGCTGACCGTATTATTCGGGATATAGAGGCTGCAATTTTGGGTTATCGCGCTAAGAGGAACGAGTAGTTATGAGTATTTCTTTGAAATCTGTTAGAAACCAGTTTTTAGATGGTTTTTACGGGGTTGAAGATGTTGTGGGTGAGTACAAGGTTTGGTTAAGTTGGATTTTCTATGTCATTTGTGTTCGTTTCAATTATTCCAGAGGGGACTATGAGTATGTTGTTTTTCGTGGCGTTAAGCGCGGAGATGAACGATATGGTTTTTTGATTTGCCGAAAGTTTAAACGTTTAGCTCTTTTTGGTGAGGGTTTGAATTATTTCAGTTACGGTTCTCATGGAAAAATTCGTGGTGGTGGTTTGTTGGCTACCTTTGAGTATGATACTAATCGGTTTAGTTTATCTGATGCTTGGTTGCGTGTTGGTGTTGACTTTAATCGTTCTATGAGTTATTTACGTAAGAAGTTCGGTAAGGTTAGTATTGCTCGGGTTTGGGAGTCTCACGAGTCTGGGTATCCCCATATTCATGCTATGTTCATTTTCCATGAACATGTTTTTTCTGGTTACAGTAGTCGTAGGCATGGTCATTTGATATATCGTGTTTTTGGTTCTGGTTATAAGAGTTTGAAGGGTTCTTGGAGTTATGGTTTTAGCGATTTTGAGATGGTTGATAGTTTTCGTGGTGGTATTAGTTATTTGAGTAAGTATCTGGTTAAGAGTACTTCTTTAAGTGAAGCTGGTTCTAAGGGTGTTAAGACTTTGGCTATGTGTTGGGTTTTTCATCGTCGGTCTTTTGCTGTGTCTGGTTTATTGTTTTCTCCTGCTGGAGAGCGCGGAGCGGTTCGGAGCGAAGCGACGAGAGCGGAGCATGACGAGATACGTACACAGTGTATTTCAAACTTGAATTCTGCTGAAAAGAATTCTGATGTAAAGGCTTTGAAGGTTGGTGTTGACCTCTATGGTGTTTCTATCTTTGAGAATGTTGGTCGATGGTATTTGTTTGGTTTTTGTTTGCGTGAAGGTGTTAAGTGGAATGGTTGGCGTATGCATTTTGTTTCTCATTCGGAGTTGGTTTGTATTTCTGCTAATCCATTTGACGGTCGTCGTAGTTATTATGATTTTGTTGAGTCTGATAAGCGTAGTTCTATTGTTGATGGTTTTTCTAAGCAATTAAGTGAGTTTTGTTAAGTTGGTTTGCTTATTCTTGTTTTTAAAACTTTGTTTATTCAAAAATTAGGTTTTCCTATTTTGTTATGGTTTGAACGTATGTTCAGTTTTTTTTATGTATTTATAAGTGTTTTAGTCTCTGGTCAGCTCTAGCGCTAGTATTCATTTGTTCATTTTTTGGTGTTTTTTATTCTTTTTTTAAGTGTGTAGTTTGGAGGGTTGTTTAAGGAAACTTCCTTTTTGTGGTTTCTTTATTTCGGGGGTGTGCGTCTTTTTGTGCGAGGGTTGCCTGATAGTTCGCTTGTTTCTGTGGTTTTTCTGGTTCCTGTTTTTGAACGGGTAACCCTGCGTTTGTGTTTTTATTTTCTGTTGTCGTCGTTGTCGTCGTGCATGAGTCGGTACAGACTGCATGCTATTCTGCAAGGAGGGGGTGGGAGGGGGGAACTCTGGCGGTCCCCCCTAATTATTCATGTTTTGTGTTTGTGTTTGTTTGGCTGTGCGTAACGGGGTGCGGTTCGGGCTGTGTCGGAGCGGCTTGTGTTTTTGGTTTGGTTGGTCTGGTTTGTGTGTTATTCGTTCTTGGTATAAGGTTTTGGTTTTGGATTGGTTTAAGTTGGTTTGGTTGTTTCCGTTTTTGAAGCCTGATTATTTTGTTGGTATTTTTGGTTAATTCTTTCCCAAAAGGTGTTTCTAATTTTTATCATTAGTTCTCTTAGTTCTTGTTCGGTTTTTCCGTTTGTCATCATCCATTCTGGGTGTTCTTTTTCAAGTTCTGCTATGGTTTCTGATTGTAGGGTTAGGAAAGTTTCGTTTTCTTCGTTTGTCATCATCCATTCTGGGTGTTCTTTTTCCAGTTTTTTGATTGCCTCTGGTTTTAAGATTAGGATGGTTCGTCTTTCTTTTGATGTTGATGCTTCTATTTGAGCGTCAATTTTGCCAGCGAATTGTTCGAGCATTTCCAATCGTTCTTGGATTTTGTTTAATTGTTCTCTTAGTTCTTTGTCTTCGCTTTCTAATTTTTTGATTTTCAGGTCTTTTTCTTTGGAGTTTGTTGCTAATGTATCTATTATTTCGTCTTTGGTGTTAATTTTATTGGTTAGTTGACTCAGTTCTTCGGATAGTTTTGTGACTTTTCCGTTTCCGTTGGTGTTTATGGTGGTTAGATTCATGGTTTTAAGGTAAAGTTCTCTTAGTTCGAAATTGCTAACGTATGCTTCTTCTGGGATTGTTTTTCCTACTATTTGTTTCCATTTGCTTTCGCTCATGTTGGCTGATAAGCGGTCTGAGAGGTATTTTCTAAAGCAATGGAATCTTAGGTGTTTGTCGCCTGTGTTGATGTTTGCTTTTTTTGCTAAGTTTTGGATGATGGTTGATAATTCTTCTTCTTGAGTGGTGATTATTCTTTCAGTGTTTGGTTTGTTTTTGTTTACATCTAAAATGGTTTTTATTATTGGTAGTGCATCTGAGTCGATAAATGGGTATGCTTTTGCGCCTTCTTTTTCTGTTTGGAGTTCTCCCATGAAAATTGGTGGTTCTTGTTCTAAGTTGATGCTTCTAAAATTTCCATAAGTTAGGATTGTAAAGTCGCTGGCTCTTAGTCCGATGCTTTTGCCTAATAGGACTATGTATTTTTCTTTGAGGTTTCCAACAAAAGTCATTTTGCTAATGTCTGGGTTTGTTAGCATGTAGTCTTTGGTTACTCGTTGTGCTTTTCCGTTTAGTTTGCGGTTTTCGTTTTGACTAAAATCAAGTTTTGTTCTATAGTAATCAAAAAAGCTCCTTAAAGTATTAACTGCTGTGTTTACTGCATTGTCGCTGTAGTTTTTTCCTTGTGGGGTTTTCTGGTTTTTCATCCACTGTTTAAATTCTATTACCTTTTTTTCCCATTCATAGTTTTTGTCTTCTCTCTTGCTGGCTAAGATTTCTTGTCCTGTCATTCCTGTGAATTTCAAGATGTGTTTCAAAAAAGCTTTATATGTGTTCTGAGTTCCTTTCTTCTGTGAGGTCAAGAAATTGATACAGGTTTCGTCATATCCTTTCCAATCTGGGGATAGTCTGGGCATACAGTCAAGTCCTTTTAGAGGGTATGGTTTAAACTGCTTAATAAAATCTCTCTTTGTTAGCGGGTTATTTCTACTTTTGCAATAACGAAGATGGAGTTAGCAATTATGGTGAGTTCAATTTCTGTGAAAGATGTTTTCTCAAAAAATTTCTCCACCGTAAACGAGAACGACGCGCTATCCAAGTCCTTGGAGCTTTTGAAGAAAGACCAACCGCCAGCCCTCGCCGTCCTCGACGCCAAAGGCAAATACGCGGGCGTAATCGCTAGAAGGTGGATACTAAGAGCAAGACTTGACCCTTCAACAGCAAAAGTCAAAACACTAATGCGGCCTGCGCCAAAAGTTGACCCTAACATGTCACTAAGCAAAGCTGCGAAGCTGATGATACAGAGCGGCGTAAAGCAGCTCCCAGTTTTTGAAAAAGAAAAACTCAGGGGATTCGTCACGGATGAAGACATCATTCATGGCGCAGTGACTCAGGAATGGGGCAACGATCAAATAGGCACTATAATGACGAAAGCCCCCTTCACCATCGAAGCCGACCGCACGGTTGGAGCGGTGTTGAGCCTCTTCAAGGAACACGACATCTCTCACCTGCCAGTGATGGAAAGCGGAAAACTCGTAGGCATCGTAAGCACCAAAGACGTTATTGAAGCCGTTTTTCAACCCACAGAGCGCCAAACAAGCGGCGACATCGTTGGAGAGAGAGTCCAAGTGCTCACCATCCCCGCCAAAGGCATAATGAACAGCCCAGTGGTCACGGTAACGCCGGAAACCACCCTGAAGGATGCAGAGAAGAAAATGCATCGCCAAAACGTCCACAGCTTAGCCGTTGTCTTCAAGGAGAAGCTTGTGGGCATAGTGACAAAGCTGGATTTCCTTGAACCCATAAGCCAGATGGAAGAATTAGACCGAAGACTCACCGTCCAGTTTGCCGTGAAAGGCATGGAAATAGATCAAAGCATGCAGGATTTCATGATGGGCGAGTTCGACGCGTTCACGCGCAAATTCAAGGATTTGCTTGAGTCTGGAACGCTCTTTGTATACATGAAAGTTCATGGCGGCAGCCACAAAGGACAACCGCTCGTTCACTGTCGCCTTAAGTTGCGAACGGTGAAGGGCGTGAAGGGCTTCTTCGTCAGTTCAGGCGAAGGCTGGGGCGTGGAACCCACGTTCCGAGTGGCTTTGGACAGGCTGGACAAGAGGATTCTGCGAAGCAAGGAGCTAGCGTTCGACCCCACCTATGCCAGAGAGTTCTTAAGGAAATACGGGTTCCCCACAGAAGAACTCTAGAAACTTCATTTTCTTTCTTTACTTTTTCAATTTGACTTAACTCGGTAGTCAACCTCTACGGTGTCCTTGTTCGTTAGCCTCGTTGTTCCAACTGTCAACTCCACTTTTTTGTTGAAAATTTTGAAGTCACTGATGAAGTCTTTTATGTAGTCTAGAGGGACCGAGCAGTTAACGCAGAAAGAACCTGAAAAAGAGATGGTAACGGTCATAGGTGAGATGGCGATGACTTTGGCGAAGGCTTCTGGGCTCTTCAGCCTGTTGTAGAGAAGAACTGCTCTTTTGACTGCGGCTTCAAGTTCTGGCTGAGAAATCATCTTTGGACTCCTACGATAAGATGCTGATTCGCAAAGTATTATACGTTTACTACTTGGCACGCCTATTTTGTCGGCGTGTTGGGGGCTTTCGTGTTTTTCCACCACAAATAGACCGACAAAACAGCCAGAGTTACGGTTATTATCTCCACCACACCTGATGCCTGTCCAAGGTAGAACGGGTTGCCATAAGTCAGAGGGTAAACCACATAGGGCATGCTCTCATGGGTGAACATGTCAAAGAATATGTGGCTGAAACTGCCCGCCAAGCAGCAAAGGTAAATGTTTAGAGGCGGATACTTGACACGAGTCGGCTTGAATCCTATTTTGTCGTATGCTGACCACAACCTGTTTTCGAGCAAGTGCTCCGCCGAGTACACAACTAAACCCACAATGACTGGGTAAACGGTCAACGCCAAAGCATAGCCGTGCCATATCTGGTGATTCAGTTGCTGCCCCATGAAAATGTAGATTAGAGGCTCCAAATCCACGAAAGTCGCTGAGGCAACCAGAGCCAACGGGTCGAAAACGGACTTGGCTTTGAAATAAGGCAACAACGCTACGAGTCCATGAATGGGAGGAAGCGGCATTCGGTTACACTCTACACTTCGATTCTGCTGCCGTCGAAGCCCAGCTTGGAGATGCCCAGCTCATCCTTGACTTCGCTTAACTGTGCCAAGTTGAACACGGGGCCGTCTCTGCACACGCGGTATTTGCCTATGACGCAGCTTCCGCATAAGCCGATTCCGCAGCGCATCAACCGTTCTAGGCTGGCTTCCATGGCGATTTTGCGTTTTTCTGCGAGGTCGAAGACTTTGCGCACCATCTGCTCGGGACCGCAAGTGTAGATAATGTTGAATCTCTCTTTGTGAACCAGTTTCTCCAAGGGTTCTGTCGCTAGGCACTGAATGCCGTAGCTTCCATCGTCCGTCGTAGCGAGAACGCTTTCCTCGGTGCATACCGCGTCAAGCTCGTTTAAGAATATGAGTTCGTTTTTTGTTTTGGCGCCGATAACGAAGCTTAAGCTGTCAGCTTTCGCCGCCAGTTTCTTCGCTAGGAACAGCAACGGTGCGGTTCCAGTGCCGCCGCCGACCATGAGGATTCTGCCTCGGCTTTCGGTGAAGTTGTTTCCGAAGGGTCCGCGGATGCCTACGAGTTCGCCTGTTTTCATTTGGTGCAGGTGCCGTGTTGCGTCGCCCACTGCTTTGACTGTGACTGAGACTTCGCCGTTGCCTGCGTCTAGTATGCTGAGCGGAATCTCGTCGACTCCTGGTATCCAGAGCATTAAGAACTGGCCTGGTTTCCCTTTGGCGCAGAGGTCATCCTTCACAGTGAACGTTTTCACGGTTGGGCTCTCTGTTTTTAGATCCACGATTTTTGTGGTTCTTAGTGTGTTAGTTTTGGTGAGATAAGCCGACAATTTCTTTCACGCTTCCATATCCTTTCTTTTTCAAGTAAGCTTCTATTCCCTTGTTTATGGTTTGGAATACGCCTCGGTCTTCCATCGCTATGGCTGTGCCCACTTGAACGGCTACTGCTCCGGCGAGGAGAAACTCTACGGCGTCGCGCCAGTCTGTTATGCCGCCGCAGCCCATAATGGGTGTTTTGACGCTTTCGTAGATGTCGTAGACGCAGCGTAGCGCTATGGGTTTTATGGCTGGTCCTGAAAGTCCGCCGCGGATGTTGCTTAGAATGGGCAAGGTGGTTTCAGTGTCGATTGCCATGGCTCGGATTGTGTTGATGACTGTTAATGCGTCTGCTCCAGCCTTCGCCGCCACGTCCGCGATTTCCACTATGTTAGTTACGTTTGGCGATAACTTGACAATCACGGGCTTGTGCACTTCCGCTTTGACTTTGCAGATGACGTCTTTGAGGAGTTTCGGGTTCTGCCCGATCTCGGAGCCCGTGTGTTGCACATGGGGGCATGAGACGTTAAGCTCGACGGCGTCAGCGCCCGCTTCAACCGCCTTCTTAGCTGCCAAAGCGTATTCGTCTGTTGAGTAACCGTAGACGCTGACTATGAGCGGAACTTGCAGGATGGATTTCGTGTAGGTTATTTCTTTGACGTACTCGTTGATGCCCGGGTTTGGCAGGCCGATGGCGTTTATTAAGCCGCTTTTTGCTTGGACCACGGTTGGGTTCGCGTAGCCCATCCTAGGCGTGACGCCGACGGATTTGGTGACGACTGCTCCTGCGCCGCTTTCTGCGACCGCCTGCAGCGAATCAGCCGAGTAGCCCAAGATGCCTGAGGCTAAGGCGGTGGGCTTGCGGAGTTTCAAGCCAGCGATGTCTACGCTTAATAAGTCGTTTTTCAAAGGCTTTTTCACCTGAAAGGTTACCGCTAAAAGGTTAGCACGTTAACCGAAATAAAGCTTCTTTCACAGCAGAAGCCTATAGGAGCGGTTTAACGCGAAAGTCTTGGTGTGCAGCGAAGAGGACGGGGAACGCTACGACCCCAGACAACGCGCGCAGATGGCTCTGTAATCCTCTGTTAGAGCAAAAAGGGCAACGTTTTAGAATATGTACTGTTTTGTAGCTTGTTTAGGTGGATAAATGAGCGTTTCAAGTAGGAAAAAGAAGAATACGGATTTTGAGCGTCAAAAGAAAATGCAGCGAGATAAGGACCTGAAAAAGAAAC
>CAYGVV010000074.1:0-8480 GCA_964353395.1 uncultured Candidatus Bathyarchaeia archaeon
GTAGAACCCCGGACCCTAACTCAGTTTTAACAAACTCGGCAAAAGGTTCCCTCAACTGCACACCTCTCACAATTAGCTTCAAGCAAAGCATAATTAAACCTTTTCGGCAAGAAAAACTTTGAGAATATTGGTGAGCACGCACATACAGTTGCACCGATGACCCGCGCGCTAATTCCTTTTTAGGATAATCTTTTATATCTAATCAGATAGAAACCAAATAGGCGAATGAAAAATGAACAAGTCAATTCTGAATCAAAAGCGCATCGCAGTAGGCACGATATCCATTCTGGCTTTGACGATAGGGTTTATAACACTCATGTCAACTGCACCAACCGTAAACGCCCCTTTTTTCGATGGTCAAGGTCCAGCGCGACCTCCGACTCCAACTCCGCCAATTACTGTTGGAGGGGAAATCGTACCAGTCAACATATTGCAGTTACTGGCGCCTTACCTCATAGTCGCGTTCCTTGGGGCAACGGCACTTGCCTCACTAGTGATCTACAGAAAAAGAAACCCTTAATCTCTTCCCTTTTTCTGTCTAGTAATACCTTAGAATGGCTTTTGTTTGCAGACATCGACATGGTGGAAGACGTTGACTCAACCATCCAGCATTTTTAAGTATGTTTTTAGCTGTTTTAACGAAGGTTTGATTTGGGTAAGTCAGGCTCAATTGATCCACTATTAGCTGCCCTAGAATCAGAAGATGGGTTAGTGACAGGATTTTTTGCTTGGTAAATGCCTTATTGCAAGGTTAAAGCAAAATTAAATAGTAGGGCAGTCTTCTTCCTAAAAGAAGAGGAAAGAAAATGGAAGAATTCCAAGTCAAGGACAAGACTCTGGCACCGCAAGGCCGTTTACAGATTGAATGGGCCTCAGCGCACATGCCAGTCCTAAACCAAATCAAGAACAGATTCACTAAGGAAAAACCACTTAAAGGCCTCACACTAGGGGCTTGCCTCCATGTGACTAAGGAAACTGCCGTGTTAGTTGAAACGTTGATGGCTGGAGGCGCAAAAATCGCCCTCTGCGGCTCTAACCCGCTTTCCACACAAGACGATGTGGCAGCTGCCTTGGCAGAAGAAGGCGTCCACGTCTTCGCGTGGCGAGGACAAACCACAGAAGAATACTACAAGTGCATAGACAAAGTATTAGATTACAAGCCCATGATAACGCTTGACGACGGCGCAGACCTTGTAGGCACTCTCCACAGCAAGCGACCCGAAGCGTTGAAGAACGTTAAGGGAGGAACCGAGGAGACAACTACGGGCGTGGTGCGGCTGAGAGCCATGGAAAACGCGGGAAGCCTGAAATATGCAATAATAGCCGTGAACGACGCTTACACGAAATACCTCTTCGATAACCGATACGGCACAGGACAAAGCACAATAGATGGAATACTGAGAGCTACAAGCGTGCTCTTGGCAGGCAAAAATTTCGTCGTCTGCGGGTACGGCTGGTGCTCAAGAGGCATAGCCATGCGCGCTCAAGGATTAGGCGCAAACGTCATAGTGACAGAAGTACAACCCACCAAAGCTCTGGAAGCAGCAATGAACGGATTACGTGTCATGCCCCTAGCCGAAGCAGCCCCGATAGGTGACATATTCGTAACAGCCACAGGCGATATCAACGTCATAAGGAAAGAACACATGCAAAAAATGAAGAGCGGCACCATAATTGCTAACAGCGGGCACTTCAACGTGGAAATAAGCATACCCGACTTGGAAGCGCTTTCAAAAGCTAAGAGAACAATAAGACCGAATTTGGAGGAGTACACGCTGAAAGACGGCAGAAAAATCATCCTGTTAGCAGAAGGTAGACTGGTAAACCTAGCCGCCGCGGAAGGTCACCCGTCCGAAGTAATGGATATGTCCTTTGCAAACCAAGCCCTGTGCGCAGAAAGCATCGCCAAAGCAGGCAGGATGAAGCCGAGAGTCTACACTGTCCCCAAAGAGATAGACGAAGCTGTTGCTGAGCTGAAACTGAAAGCTATGGGAATTAGCATTGACAAGCTCACTCCTGAGCAGCAGAAGTACTTGTCAACATGGGAAATCGGAACCACTTGACCATTCAAATGTTGACAGCACGGCAAACTTTAAATTGATTAAGACTATAAACATGCTTCTATAAGGTGAATCACAAATGAGTAAAGATCAAGCAATAGGTGGAGCAATACTTGTCGTCTGTGTACTCGTCGCAGTATTCTATGTGGTCACGCTGTTCTACCCATCATGGCTTTCACAAATCGGATTGCTTAATCAAGACGTAACTGTTTGGCATAATGATGTACAATTCTGGCTTGTCGCGGTACCTGTGTTCATAGCCTTCGTTGCAATATTACTAATTGGCGCATGGATAGGTTGGACAATGGCAACTACCCCGCCGCCAAAACCGATCGAAGAGATCACAACCGAGATGGAAGAAAAGAAGGAAGAAGTCAAGCCAGAGGAACCAGCCGCCCCAGCAGCACCCGCAGCACCCGCAGCACCCGCAAGCGCAGCTCCTGAAAAGAAGAAAAAGAGCGACAAACAATAATCCCGAGTTTTATAACCAACTTCCTACTTCATAGTTTTTCTCTTTTTAAAATCTTAGAGTTCCATTTTCCTAGTTAGAAGTGAATAGGGTTACATGCCAAGCATCTTCAAGACGAAGTAGATGCCTACAGTAACCGCACCAGAGATAACAATCATCGGCATGAGAGCCTTCGGAGAAAAAAACCCGGTAGAGCCTTCTTCCCCCTTAGGTTGGATGTCATATTCCTTAATTTCCTGAGATTGCACATCCACCTTGACGGTGGCAGTGAACTTTTTTAGCTCCACTTCAACAGTGTACAGGTCGCCTTCTAAGGAAACCCGCTTAGGCTTCAAGCTACCCTTATGACCAATCCTCTTCAAGAAGTCAGAAGCCATAGTCGTGGCTCCTTCAGCGTTCAGTTCCTTCGCTTGGGGAACCGCAGAAGTGAGAACGCCTGGAACGGTCTCTTGGGTAGTCTCCGACAACCATACTGTCTCCTAACTGTTTTGTAGAAAACCTGTTGACGGTTTAAAAGGAGATGTGTGTATCATGGGATACCAACTTATTCCATTGTTTTCTTGAGCATGCAATGAACAATGTCTTTGCATGTCAGGCACTCGTCGGGAACATGTTCTTTTACAGACCTCTCGCTGAGAAAACCAAAGTGATTCTTGCACTCTGGCGAATTGCCGACTGCTTCAACTTGAGTTGGCGCGTTATCCTGCTCCATGCTTTCTTCCATTGCTTGGGCACTCAAGGCTACTATGGCGCTGATTGGGGTTATTTCGGTTAAGCAGTATGGACAAGCGTCATAAGGCTCCGTTGACTCTTGCTGCAGATTGGTAGCTTTAAGAGGCTTCGCAAAGACTTTGCGGCAAGAAGCATTCGGACAAATGAAGCCACCGGTTCTTTTCGCTCTTTCCTCAGTTTGGGAAATAGTTCGCCCTCCTTCAAGAATAAGAGATAGGCGCAGGTTTATAGTATTGATGAAGTCGGAATAAGTAGTCAGGCTATTCAATGCGGCAGGCTTGTGTGGGGGAGGCAAGTTTCTTGAGGTCATCTACGCCCTCGGCGTATCCTGAGGCGATCAAGATGTCACCTGCTTGAATTTTCGAGTCGGCTTTGGGACGCAAGGTTTTTTCTCCTCTCCTTATGGCAAGGACCCACATGCCTGTTTCTTCGTGCACTCGTGCCTCTTTCAAGGTCTTGTCAATTAGAGGAGAATCATCGGTCACGCAAGCTTGCGTAACAGTCTCCTCGGCTTCTTTTATGGTGAGTTTCAACACTGGGTGCGGTTCAATACCTCTCAGCACCACTTCAGCCATCTCAGCAGCGGCATCAGCGATCTTTTCAGTCGCTACGCCCAGTCTTATTAGCCCCAAAAAGCCAGGAGCCTCTTCCTTTTTGAAGTCACTTGTCAAGGCGAGCAGCTCGAAATCTGTGTGTAGCTTGTCAACGTATTCTTCAAGCCGCTGAACTTCCTCTGCCAAGTCTCGGTTGTTAAGTAAGAGCGAAGAATAAGCTAGGTCCATCATCAACTCAGACGTATCTTTAAGCTCAACGAAACGCGCCACTATCTCTTCGAATTGCTTCTGCTCGGTCAATACTGTTCCTCCAGTTTGGTAAGTCTTCCTTCGGCAAGATCTTTGAATTCCTTAATGCCTATGGGAGCGCCACGAGTTATCAAAATATCTCCAGAAAGAACACGCTCCGTGTCCTTAGGATTTATGATCCAGTCTTTATTTCGACGGATGGCAATAATGTCGATGCCCATCCTTGCAGCTAATTCGAGTTTACCTATCCGTTTACCCGATATCGTTGAACCTTCTTTCACGGTTGCCTTCATTAAGCGCTCTTCAACTTTCTCGAAGATCGCGCCAACGATAGGATGCACGCCAATATCCCGTGTCACTATGGCGGCGATGTCAGCGGCGGCATCTGAAATCTTGTTCGTTGCAGCAGCCACCATGGACACGCCAATAAGCGCTTCTGCATCCCTAGGGTCGCCTCTGGCAGCAACCATAATCTCCATTTCCAAAAGGTAGGCCAAATTGTCAATGTGATTTTCAAGGGTTAAAACGTCTTCGGCAAGTTCTTTGTCATTAAACAAGGCAGCGGAGTAAGCCAAGTCTATCATGAGTTCAGATAGATTCTTCATTTCTGCGAGGAGCTCTCGGACAGGGATAGGTTTGTATTTTATTCTTTCAAAGTGTGGCATACAGTCAGAGCCGCCCTGTTGTTAAGTATTGGTTTTGGAATATTTTAATCATGCTATCCACTAGCCTAAGCCCAAAAGAACTAACGCAGTTAACAACGCCACCGAAGTAATGCTAGCTGCAAAAGAGGTTTCGATGGGGATAACAAAGTTTCCTGGATCGAGGCCCTTCTGGAAAGTCAGGATTGAAACAGTAAAAGATAGCAGAACGATCAGTGTGACAGCAATGACATTTGCCAACAACAAGACAACAAGGTGACTGTAAAAAGCAGCTGGTGAAAACATGCCGTGTATCAGCAAAGCAGCAAATGCCAAGATAACAAACATCACAAGGGAGGCGATCCAAGCGCTGAGGATGTTCTTACCATGGCGCCATATTGAGGAAAGCTTCGGCTTCAGAAGACCCAAAGCAAGCTTTGTCGTTGCTGTAGAGCCGACGACAGAGCCGACGCCGCTTACCAAGCCGATCAAAGCAGGATATAGGGTGTAAATCGACCGTTCCGTGAGGAACCGCGTCGAGATTCCCTTCAGGATGGTTCCGGTCACGTTAACGATTAAGGCTACAATCATGAGCGCTGCCAGAGACTCTTTGATGGTTTTTATGAATTCAGGTTCATGCAGGTTCCTCGGGAAAATGTAAAGAACCAGTAGCAAGTTGGCTATCCCGAGAAGAGCAATCGTCCAAATGCCCACGTTGTTGGAAAAGAAGAACAAGTTGAGGACGACGACGTAGCAGAGCGTGATGAAAATGGTGGCGACAGTGGACATCACGGGGTACACCATGATATCGGGGTCCAAACCCCTCTTGAACGAGACAAAAGCCACCTTTACGGTCACCGCCAAAAGAGCCAAACCCAACGTCATAGTTGCCACCACCACGCCCAAGATGACTGGAAAATCCGCAAGGGTTATGCCCCAAAACAAGTGCCCAAAAACCAGAGAAATAGCACTCATGGTAACGCTCGTTGCCAAAGTCAAAACGATTACAGCTTCAATCAACTTGTAGAAACTCTTTGTGTTCCCGGAAAATCTCGGGCTAATGGTGCCAAGATGCAGCGCTGTGCTCAAACGCCCACTTAGCAAGCCCTCAATCACTCCTTTCGCGCCGATAACTGCAGGAAAAAGCGCTATAGCCCAGGGCACCTTTGGGTTTTGGAAAACGTCAAGTTGAAAAGCAACTAGAAAACCCGCGAGTAAGCCGCCTAAGTTGAAGACGAAAGCCGTCAACGTTTCTTTTAGGGCTTTTGAGAAACTTGTTGAACTGCCAGCGTGAATCATTCTACATTGCCTCCCTGAGAGGGCATCAGGGGCGATCAATGGGTAATTATGATGCTTGCCTATTGACAGCCGAGCGCCACTTCAACAGGCACTCTTGAATTTTCTAGTGGTGAAGTGTCATCGTTTAAATAGGTTTCTAGGACAAGTGTTGCAGCAAGAAGACGTTAGTCTCTAGCGTGCAGAATCATGCGCGTTTCGAAGCTTTTTCGGTTGGTAAACGCACCACGGATCTTCAGTCAAGTAGTCTCCTTTCAACTCGGAGGGTTCGTGAAGGTCGCCACAGTAATCTATAAAGTCACTTGAGAGACCGTACGCGCGGGCGCGGCATCCTCCGCACAACCCGCGGTATTCGCATTCGCCGCATTTGCCTTTCAACGAGTTCGGTTCTCGTAACGCCTTAAAGATAGGTGAATTGAACCATATTTCTTTGAAGGCATTTTCGCGGACGTTCCCAAGTTTGACAGGAAGATACGGGCACGGCGTGATGTCGCCGTTGGGGTACACTCGGCAGTAGTACAAGCCTGCTATGCAGCCGCGAATCCATTGCCTCATGTCTATGCCCATGTCTTTCGCTATGCGCATGAACTGTGGCGCGCAGGAAGGTCTAACGTTGAGCTTGTGCTTGGCGGTTTTGGCGAATGTATTCTTGATCATGTTCTCGTACATCTGGGGTGAAATGTCGGCTATTTTAGCGCCCCTGCCTGTTGGCACAAGGAAGAACAAATGGAAGTTCTCCACGCCGATTTGTTCAGCAAAAGACATTATGTCGTCGATTTGGCTGTAGTTCTGTTGAGTGAGCGTTGTGTTTACTTGAACCAAGACATCGTTTTCCCGCAGTACCTTGATTGCGTTGATGGCTTTGTCCCATGAACCAACTACTCCTCGAAACTCATCATGCTGTTGTGGAAGGTTTGAATCTATGCTTATGGAAACGGTCTTGATGCCTGCTTCCTTGAGCTTCCTTGCTGCTTTAGCGTCGATTAAGCCACCGTTGCTTCCCAAGCCCATTCGTAAACCCTTCTCTGCACCGTATCGGATCAGTTCGTAGATGTCTTTTCGCAGGAGAGGTTCGCCGCCGCTGAGTATGAGCAGGGGCCTGCTAACCTCGCAGATTTGGTCAATGAGCCTCTTCGACTCCTCGGTGTTTAATTCGCCGTTGAGCTCGTTTGGGGTTGCGTTTATGTAGCAATGAGAACATTTCAAATTGCACTTTCGAGTGACGTTCCAAGAAACAACAAGCGGCACGAACTTTTCCGAGACCTTGGCGGTTGGCGAGTACCCCAGCTTCAGGTAGAACTCGCATTTCCCGTGAGTAGCCATTCGTTGCGGCTGCGTCAGCTCAAAAGTGAAGGGAAGAACCGTTTCCAACATTGCTTTGGCGTGGGCGAAGCAGAAGTGCGTGCAAAAGAGCGAAGCCACCGAATCGCTTATGCCCAATGCTTCCCCGATGTACTTGTGTCCGCCGTAAATGGGGCAGTTCAGGAACTGCATGCGCCCGTCGAGTTTGTCCATGTCCATTGTGTAGTTGATGAAGTGATCGCTGAGCATGATGGACTGCAGTTTCTCTCTGCGCAAGCCGACTTTGAGCGTAACGTTGAGGGCGATGCTGACTGTTTCTTGCCCGAACTTTTCCTGCACCTTTTCCATTGCTACACTCAGGCATTGAGTGCCAAGGGTTTTGGCAAGTTCCGAGAGAATCAGCAAACCTTTTATGGTCTCGTATTCTTGCCGCAGGCGCATTTCCACAACCTGCTTTGACCACTCCTGAAATAAGCCTTCTATGGCAGTGGCGACTTCTGGGTTCTTGCTGCCTAGCATGCTTGATACTGAACGTGTCCTCTCGTTCAGCGTTGTGAACAGGCTGATTTTCTCGCTGGTGCCTAAACTCTTTCTAGCAGCAACTTCGCTGGGGCTTATGCCTAGCGGCACTGATGTTTTGGTGAGTTCAGCCACGTCGGAAGCGAAATCTCCGTAAAACCGCCACAACTGCGCGTCTATGTCAGGCGCCTCCACACCTAAAGCTTCCAGCAGAACGCGAGTTTCCGCCTCCATCTTGGTAACCATAGCCATGTGATACAGAAGCGAACCCGCCATTCCTGGTTCTGCATGCTTGCCAGAGGGAACGCCATTAAAAATCTCCTGAAACAGGCGGTTTGCCCCAGAATAGTCTTCGTCGGCGATGTTGGCGAGGACTTTGTTCAGTTTCTCGCGCCGTTCTTGTAGAAGAAGCGCCCACTTGTGACAGTGTCCTTGATCGAATTTTGTTACCGTAACCACCAGCTTAGAGAGTTACTACACATGTGGTATGGTAAAAAAGGTAACGGTTAGCCAAGAACAGACTTCATCTGTCTACTTGAATTAGAAAAACATAGTGGCAACCAGATAAGCTATTAAAGCCACGAGGACAAAACATACGCCAGTTCAAACGGGTGAAACACTTGATTTACGATTGGATTTACGCGTTGATAGGTTTCCT
>CAYGVV010000075.1:0-8465 GCA_964353395.1 uncultured Candidatus Bathyarchaeia archaeon
TGGTTAGGTCTTTGCGTAATTCTTCAAGGTCTGCAATTGCTTCAAAATAGATAGGTTCCTTTGCATAATAGTATTTGTTGACATTATCAATGAGGTCTTTGTATTTCATGGTGCATCCTTCCTGTTCTAAATAGCATTCAACTTTTTACTATGAGTTCGTTTTAGCTTTTAACTTTTTGGCTTACCAGTTTATTATTTTTAGTTTGTTGTTGGTTACTTGGTAAGCCAGACCGCAAAAAGGTCTGAAACTTGCCGAACGCTTTTTCCTCTGCTTCTTCGATTTTGTCTTTTGGTTCTGTGAGGTCTTCAGGTGCTTGCTGGTTCGGTTCTTTTCACGTGAAGCTTTCCCATTAAGGGTTTTATTACATTCATTTTTCTCAGCAAAGCCAAAAAAGCCAAAACCAAAACGATGCCGCTTAATGAAACTGTAATTGATCTTACATCTATTCCGATGGGCGACATTCCTAGGAACAGTCCTGAAATTCCTGCTATGCTGAAACTCAAGGCAACTGACAGCACAGCTTTCTCGGCAAGGTCCAGTTTTCCCTCTTGAAACAGAAAGCTAATGAGGCAGTAACCAGGCACGACGGCGACGAATGTGAACCCGAAAAAATACGTGAAAAAAGCTAACGCCGAGTCACTGGGAATAAGATAAACGCAAACTAACGTCAAGACAGTGTACAGAACGATTGTTCCAAACCACTTGGTAGGCTTCACCTTTCTAATCCCGCAATCCACTTCAAGCTAACTTTTCAAAAAAATAAAAGGGTGGAGATTAAAGGAACATTTTGAAAATCGGAGCATCATCACTCAGCGGTCTAGTTTCCAAGTCAGCGGCTGCCGATGCAACGTAAGTGTCGACTACTGCAACGGCGGGGAACACCCATTCTGCTTGTTCTGCTGGTCCAATCATCAGCCAGTTTGCGCCCACCGTCTGCATTATCGCGTTGGTAGCGGTTGTGCATCCCTTGCGGAACTCTTTTGCAACATGCGCCTTAACCCAACCCATAGTAGTGACAACGTTCCCACTGCCCAATCCTACCGGGTGACCATACTTCTCTTTCATTATAGGTATGGTTCTCACGGCAGTGCCCATATCTGGAGCAAACGCTGGAATAGCCGTGTCAATCAGAGGCTTGGTGATTCCGCCTTTTTCAGCCAGTGCCAAAGCTTCCGCTATGACAGCCATTTTGCCGTCTAAGCTGTTGTCTTTGGGGTTGTCGGCAAGAACTATAGACATCTTTATGCCGCTGTCTTTCAGTACTGCTAACTCCGCATCTGTCACGCCTTTGTAGACCGAATTGTAGAAACATCGGTCTGCCAGACCCATTTTCTTGGCCATGCTTGCAGCTGCCATACGGGTCTTGGGACTCATTGCATCCAGCATTATTGGTGCGTCGCTATTTTTGGCAACGAAGTCGATGTATTTCGCGAAGGCATCTTCTGTGGTTCCGACAACGTCGAAGCCGAATGGAACACCAGTCATGTCGCTTTGAGTTTGCATCTTGTTGATTATGTTTTCTGCTTCTGTCGCGTCAAAAATTCCTTTATTTGCGTCCTGAACCATTTTCTGGCCGAGCCAGAATATTGAACCAATGAGAAAAGTTGGCAGTTCTCCGGGCTGACCGCCCACTTTTACTTTCCCTACTTGGTAAACTTTTTGTTCGGTCTTGAATTTTAACATGTGGTTTCATCCGACTTCCGCGTTTATTTTCCAAGGGCTTTCTTTGCGATTTCGGGAGCTTCTTCTTTGTTTTTGCCGAAGAGTGCACCGATTGCGTCAGCATCTTCCTTTTTCACTGCAGCGCCGCCCATAATTATCTTAACACTGCCTAATCCGGCATCTTTTAGTGCCTGAACAAGCTTCGCAAGATTGTTTTTTGCTGGCACCGTGTTCACTGATAATGCCAGTATTTTCGCGTTGCTTTCCTTTAATTTAGCAATGAAGACATCAACGGGTACGCTTTTGCCTGCGTCGATTGTTTTGAATCCGGCTCTTTTCAGCGACTTGCGGACTGCCTCTTTAGCGGTGTCGTGCATGTCGGGTTCAATGTTGCCGATGACCACTGTGCCAATTGGGTTCTCTGGTTCTGGTGGTTCCTTTTCCATCATAGATTTTAGCCATGACATTTTCAAACACACCTTTTCTTTAGTTGTTAGCTGTCGGTTTTTATATTGGAATAGATATTTAAACTTTAACTTCACTAATCATATCCTTAAAAAGAACGGTAACGCAATGGCTGAGGAAGGCAATCAATGTTTAAAACATCGAGAAATTACCTGCTGCTGTCTCTAATCTTGATTTTTTCCTTCGTTTACCGCGTTGTTTTGATGCTGCGGGAAACTTTTCCGCCTGGCGCCGACATTGGGCTTCACAATAGTGTCATTTACTCTATTACGCAGTCGGGCAACACGAATTTCCTTTGGAACTATTTCCACATGGGCGGCGGTTCCTCTGTTACTTTCCCCGGGTACCACATCTTCGTTTCATACGTTATTCTGTTGACCGGCATGCCTGATTACGTGGCTCATTCGCTGGTGGTTTCGCTTTTCTCTTCACTCATCGTCCTCTGCGCGTTCCTGATAACGCGGAAGGTTTGGAACGCTTCAGCCGCGTTGATAGTGGCTTTTCTAGTGGCGGTTTCAAGGTTCGACATAGAAATGCTCATGTGGGGCGGCTACCCGAACGTGATAACGTTGATGCTTATTCCACTAGCGTTTTACCTGTTCTTGGAAAAAGACAGGTTTTCGCTGTATCCGTTTCTCGCTGTGACTTCGCTGGTGTCTGGAGCCATATTCCTAACTCATTCCCTCAGCGCCATCATGTTTGTAGCCATAACGTTTGCCACTGTGTTCTTTGCATCGATTTTCGCCAGAAGAGTCGAAGCGCGGAGAACAACTCTTCTTGTTTGGTTGTTGCCGCTTGTTCTCGGAGCCATCATAATCTCTCCGTTTCTAATCCACGTGGCACCTGCATATTTGGGTTCCAACGCGGACACGTTTACGGGAGGTGTAGTGGGCATTCGCCAAGCGGTTCTGTCAACCAAGATACTCCCGCTGGAACTTGTGTTGCCCCTTTTCGCCTGCATCATCCTTTTCTTCTTGTTCTCAAAAGAGTACATAGGCAAATTCCTGAGCGTTCCAGCATTTCTTTTGGCTTTGTGGACGGTGATTCCAGCGTTGCTGACGCAGGGATATTTGGTGGGGCTTTACACGGATTACAACAGGTTCATGTACTTTGTCATTTTACCTGTCATATTGCTCATTGGCCTCGTAATTTATCACAGTGCTGGCTTCTTTGCGAGCACGCTGGATTGGCTTCTGTCGATGGTGAGGGAAATGCCTCAAGTTCGAATAGGCAAGCACAAGACGTTGGCAAGACTTATGCCACATCTTACCCGCAAAAACTTCCTGTCCGTAATTGCGTTTGTTTTCTTGTTGTACGCGTTTTTGGCTGTTCCTGTTTTCGTCGTTCCTTCCAAGGGTATTGAAGTGCAGAGTTTCTACCAGGTTATGAACCCCCCTGAGTACGAGGCGATGCAGTGGGCTCAGAAAAACACTCCAGCAAATTCCCTCTTTGTCACTGATGCCCTTTATGGCTGGTGGTTTTCAGGGTTTGCGCAGCGCCCAACCATAAGCGCGGTTGAACCTCAATACTTGACTAATATTCGCGAATTTGAACCAGCAAAAGTTGCCCTCAGCATACTCGACACAGATTACATCGTTGATAACGGTTTGATCCAAATCAGGGAGGACGGCGGATATATCGCAAGGCACAACCCAATATTTCTTGCTAAGCTTGACAACTCGTATTTTCCCTACCCGTTCTTCCACTTTAACAACGGCGGCATAACCATCACACTCCGAGACGCCAACGGGAACGTGCAGATAATTGACTTGTCGAAAGTTCCAGTTACGGACCAGCACATTGAAAACAACACTGATCAGGCGTCCATTTACGTGACGAGGGGAAACCAGCTTTTCAACTTCACCCAGAAAACCACCGTCTACAACGGCTTCAGATTCGTCAACATGACTGAGACGATTGAAAGCACCGATCCCGCAGTGACCTTAGACACCGTTCGCTTCATCCTGCACACTAAAGGCATCTCCGTGCAGGGCGAAAACGATTCGGTTGTGGGTTTTATGGATACCAACATGAAGGTGATGGGTCAACTATTATTCACGAAAGAGCAGCCGCAAAACAAAGTCATCACGGAGGAAAACCCTGCCGCCTTAGAAATGACCTACATTCTAGATGGCAAATCAAACGCTGAACTGAAATTCTCGGTGGGAGTTTACCAGTTCAAGGCAGAAAATCTAACCGCTAACTCGCCAACAAAATCATGGCTAGAGTATGGCCAAGAGCTATTAGCCAAAAACACCAAACCTTACATGAACAAGGTTCCAGATTTGCAGCTGGACGTTTTCAACTACCAGCAAGCCCTAATTGACCAAAAAGTCTCCTATGTTGCTGTGCGCGATTCTGATTCGATTCCAAGATTTGCCAAGGATCGCCTGTTTAGCCTTGTATTTATTAACAATGAAGTTGCCATATTCCAAGTGCGAAAGAACCTGGGCTAGGGAGACCATCTCATCTTGGTCGATGTGGACAAAAAACAAAGAAACCTAGAAATAGTCTTTCTAGCAGTCTTTTCCGTATTGGTCTTCGCGCTGTTCTTTTTCCTTTTAGGCGCTAACGGGCTCGTTTTAGGCAATGACCCTGCTGTTCACCTGCAGAGAGCCCAGTTTTTCTTGAACGCTGGCAGGGTAGATTTGACAGCTCTCGCGTGGTATCCACCTCTATACCATATCCTGCTCGCCACGTTTATGGCGTTCACAGGCGCTACGAGCACTGACCAGGTGCTGGTTTTGATGAAAGCAGTAACTGCCCTGATTGATTGGCTTCTCGTTTTCTCAGTTTACCTTGTTGCTGCCAAGTTTTTCAGCAAGAAAACAGGCGTTCTTGCGGCTGGGGTTTTGCTGCTTTGTTTCCCGTTGTATGAAATTAACTCTTGGGGCGGCTACACAAGCATACTGGCTTTGGCGTACATGGCTTTGACGTTTATGTATTTGGCTTCGCCGCTGAAAAGCTTCGGGCCTGCTTTGGTGGCTTCGATTCTGGCTTTTTCTGTGGTGATGTCGCACCAGCTTGCTACGTTTCTTTCGGTTTTCATTTTGGCGCCGTTCATCTTTGTTGTGCTTGTGAAATCCAGGGGTCGTGTTTCCAAGGTTTTGTTGGCTGTGCTTTTAGGCGGTGGGGTTGCGTTTTTGATTTATTACGTGCAGCCGATTTTGCCTTATCTGGGCGATTTGTTCTATATTGTTTTCTTTCAGTTGAAGACCATGCTGTATCAGGTGCCAGCTGTAACCTTCAGCGCGTTTATGACGAATTTTGGGTTTGTGTTTTTCTTTGCTCTCGCAGGACTCGTTTTTGCCTTTTTTGAGTTGAGAAAGAAGAAGTCGCTGAGTTTCTATCTGCTTTTAGCGTTGGCTTTTCTGGTTCCGCTGGTTTTTTCACAGTTCTACCTTGTGGGCTTGTTGTTGCCTTATCAATGGTTCGTTTATTATATGCTGCCTTTTTTGGCGGTTTTGGCTGGGGTTTCCCTGTCATTTATAGTTGATTTGGTTCTTGCTTCGTACTTGAATAATCGGAACGGGTGGAAACGCCTCTTCTTGAAAGGAGTCTCTGTGGCGATAGTTGTTGTTTTGGCTGCGGTGTTGATGGTGCGTTTTCAAACGGTTTTTGGAAAAATTGGTGAAGACACTGTGTTCTACTCGATATCTGACGTTAAGGCGTATGATGCTGGTTCTTGGATTAAGAGTAACTTTCCTGATCCCTCGGCGAGGGTGGTTGTGACGGAGAAGCCTGGGCACTGGTTCAGCGTGTATTCAGACAAGAATGTAATCGCGGAGACTGATCCGGTTGTCGAGTGGAATGTTAATGCTTCGTCTGTTTTAGATTTGTCCTATGAGCTGGAGCATCCGTTGACGATGGTTAGGGCTTACGAGGCGAAAGGCAACATTTCAGATGAAAACTACGTTTCGATAAATATGGTTTGGAGAAGAGCTACGTTTTCTCCTGAGGATAATGCTTACTTGTCTTTCCGTGACGAAAATGATGCGTCGCATAGTTTTGTGCTTTCCAGCTTGAACAGGACGCTTTATTTTGATGATGTGGGCTATCCGAAGAAGATTACCGTGAAGTATTCTGCTGATGATTTTGTTTTGGTTGAGAACATTCTTTTGGAGAATGATACGTATCCGATGACTGTTGTTTGGGAGTTGTATGCGCTGAAAACCGACCTTAACTACGCGCACCTGTACGTCAGTTATTATTTTGACCCGAAATTGGATTTCACCAAGGCTTATGTTCCAGGTTCGTTGAACTGGGAGAATCCTTGGAGTCACCCTTCAAAGGTGGAGGGGAACGATTGGGCTATCGTTGATTTCATACGGGAGAACTTGACGGATAATTATGTTGGTGTTTTAGATGAGAAGAATCAGGTTGGTTTCGGCGTGAAGTTCATAGATAAGCCAGAGTCTGGGAATCTTGGCGCTTTGGGAAATGGGAATATTGACGCTGTCAGGTTCCAGTTTCAGTTTTATAAGGTTGACGCGAACAGTTCGTATTCAGTTAAGTATCATGTTCTTTCGTTTGCGGGAAGCAGTTATTCAGAGATGAAGGATTTAACTGAGATGAACTCGCTGTTTGGCTTGAAAGTTGCGCCTGCTTTTGAAGTTAAGAGCAGGAATTTTGCTTCAATCATTCGGGACAATTATATTTGCTTCATAGTTTATGATGCGGAGCGGTTTGACACAAGCATTCTCAGGTCGAAGTGGCTGGAACTGGTTTATTCGAACGACAAGTACATCGTGTGTAAAATCAAGAGCGTTCATCCATAACGGTTTTGTGGGAAGATTGTTCTGTTGTGCTCGGTGCAGTCTATAGCCCCTCTCCCTTCTTGCACGGGGTTTGTTTTGGTTTGTTTTTTTGTTTCTGGGTTTGCTTTGGGTTTTTTCCGCGTCAGGGAAAGGCGCAGAAAGGCTTGTTTCGTCTTGTTCTGGCTTGTTCTGGTGCGTGCGGGTTGAAACTGGTTTTTCTGTGCATTGGGCTTTTGCAGAATAGCCCGGAGTAGATTTTAAGCTATTTTGTGTGTGTTCACCTCTCGTTTCGGTGGAGAAATTCAAGTGCAGCATAGGGGTTCTGAGAAAGCAGGAAAGCCTATATGAACCCTCACGAAATTTATGAATTTACCAATTTACATGGAATTTGATTTAATAGAAGCCAAGATGACGAAAAATCGGGTTTCAGTCAAGATTTTCGTTAATTCTTCTTCGTCGCTGCTTCGTCTTTTATGGCTTTCTTTTCTTGTTTTGTGGGCACTTAGTTGATATACTAATTGAGAAGGGCATCATAACGGAAGAGGAATATGAAAAACGGATTAAGGAAATAAGGGTCAAATAAGCAAAGACATTAAAAGCAAAGAGCCAAACTATAGCTAGGGTAAGGACAAAGTAGTGAGGAAAACTCCACAAAGGAATGAGTCAGTTGACGCGTTTCACGCCTGAACATAAGTGGATTATTCTTAATATTGGGATACCCTTCACTCCTTTTGTCATCGGTGGATTGTTAAGGCTTCTGGTTACCCAGCAGCTTTCTTGGAATAACACATTCGAGGGGTCAGAAATAGCGATATGTTTAGCACTGCTTTCTTTTTTTGTTGCTCAAAGTCTGCATCGTTGTAAGAAACCTAAACTTGACAATAAGGACAAACAAGGGGAAAGAAGAAATGCGACTGCACTATACTACTTCTTAGGCGCAGTCTTCTTGGCAATATTTGTAATAATAGTAATCTTTACTACCCTAAATAAAGATGTGAGCTTCACTGCGTCCCATTTTGGAACACAAATCCAAATAATGCAAGGAATAACATTTGTGTCTTTTCCTTTTATGGCGATAGTTGCATCTCGAACGCAACGAAATTACCATTTGGAGTCCAGCTTAGATGAGTAACCTGAGAAGGCTAATTGATTTTCTTTTCGTTTTATTAGCTGCTATCGCATTGGTCCTAAACTTGTTTGTGGTTATTTTTGATGGAAAACCAATAGATTATGTAAGTATCTCTTTTGTTATTGTGAGTATGTTTCTGTTTGGATTTGTTTTAGTCTTATTGCAAAGGTCATTCAAAGAACGGAAATCCTATTATGTTGCCGTGGTTGGCTTTCCTCGGTCAGGAAAAACAACTCTAATAATTAGTCTTTTTGGAGAAGCGTTTGCAAGTAGACTCCCAATTAGACTAATACCTCGTGGCACTCAAACAATTGCTCTCATCAACAAATCTTTGGAAATGCTGAAGAAAGGAAAAGCATTGGGTCCAACTATGGACCAAGATAGGTATGGTTTTAGAGCTGACGCTACTATTGGACGTTTTCCTTTTAGCACAACCTACAGAATAGAATTT
>CAYGVV010000076.1:0-8379 GCA_964353395.1 uncultured Candidatus Bathyarchaeia archaeon
CATCATTAGTCAGTTTGACAGCGTTTTTGGAGGAATGATTGGATTTCCAACGACCGCCATCGTTCCGCAAGTCATTCCCTTTTATTATGCCACGCTAGCGATAGCAGCTATTTCGATAGTGACAATATTTTGGGTCATGAGGTCAAAGTTAGGCTTAGCTTTCAAAGCTATCCGTGAAAATGAGCTAGAAGCTAAAATGATCGGCATCAACACGGGTAAATACAGGTTATTGGCGTTCGTTATCAGTACTTTCTTTGCGGGTTTGGCAGGCGGACTTTACGCTGAATCCCAACTTTTCATTCAAGTCTCAATCTTTGAACCCTACTACTCTTTTCTTCCGCTTATCATGGCGGTAATCGGGGGATTGGGCACAATAGAAGGACCAATCATAGGGTCAATTATCATAGTTTCTATTGATTCGTTCTTGCCGCTCACAGATAGGTTTTTGCAGCCCTTAAGTGGGCTTTTTCCTGGTGTGAGTAACGTTGGGCCGCCACTGCGGCTGGTAGGCTTGGGGCTTTTCCTTATCTTGGTGGTTATTTTCCTTCCAAAAGGAATAACCTCTCTTCTCCATAAAGCATATGATTATTTCCGTGAAGATACCAGCAAGGCGAAGAAAATTGAAGGGAAATGACTATTTCAGAGAACTCTTAGGAATCCAAGTTCTTGAAGTGAAAGAGTGTTACGCGAAAATGCAGATGAAGGTAACTAAGGACCACGTGAATTTTCACGGCGTCACTCATGGCGGAGCGATTTTCGCTTTGGCAGACTGCGCTTTCGCTGAGGCAGTAAACTTTGGAGAAACAACAGCAGTGGCGGTGCAGGTGAGCATCAACTTCTTGAAACCCAGCGCTGAAGGCGACACATTGATTGCTGAGGCGGTAAAGGTTTCTGAAGGTAGAACGTTCGGTTTATACAACATAACGGTCCGCAAGGAAGACAAAATCGTGGCTGTCTTCTCTGGACTCGCATACAAGCAGCAGTAGACGGCTCAGAGGAAGCCTGACTCATGATTCCCGAGGGCGTATCCGTCGTAACCACAACTTGGAACGAACTTGAAAACATCGAGAAACTAGTTCTCTCCGTCCGAAGCGTCCTCCGCAACATTCCGCATGAGGTAATCGTCGTCGACGACAGCAGCACTGACGGAACACTGGACGTTGCCAAGCGAGTGGCGGACATTGCAGTGGGAAAGAAACGGGAAGGGCAAAGCATGGGTCTGCTTTTTGGGATGCGTTTGGCGAAATACCCAGTTGTGGTTTCTATTGATGCAGACTTGGAAAATGACCCAGCGCACATTCCTGAGCTTGTGCGTCTGACAGCCAAGTTTGATGTAGTTGTGGCTTCCCGCACGAAGCTGCCCCGCATCTCAGAGAAACTCGCGTCCAACACCCTCGGCAAACTCCTAGATGTCACCGACAGCTTCTCGAACTACAGGGCATACCGAAGAGAAGCCGTCTCCAAGCTAAGCATAAAACATGGGGAAACCTTCGGCGCCGAACTATTGGTAATCGCCAAAAAGCAGGGACTTACGATAGGCGAAATGCACTACGCACCTCCAGCAAGGCGAGAACATCCCAGAATAGGCGGAACAGTCAGGGCTAACCTGAGGATAACGTGGGCTGCGATGAAAGCGGTTGCAGTTTACTTGTTCTGAGTTCAGGAACTAGACGAAGCGCAGACTCTTAGTCAAAAGCAAGTTCAACCAATAGTCACCTCTATATAAAAGGGAGGGGGTAGTCATCTCCGAGCAGACAGTTCCTTCGCACTCCACAAACAAGACAACGTGGAGAAGTGCACGCAAAAGAGAGCAACTCCTACACAAACATTATGAATACAAACATCAACAATTAACTAAACCGCGTCAAGAGTGAAGCGTTTAGCATGAATTCCACCGCAAAGCAAATAGCCAAACAACGCGTACAAGTCCTCTTCCAGCAGGCAAGACGCACTTACAAGGCGAATCATCAACTGGCACAACGCTACATTGCAACTGCGCGAAAAATCGCCATGGCCGCACAAATGCGTCTACCCGCAAGGTACAAGCGGCAAATCTGCAAGAACTGCAACGCGTTCCTTGTGCCGGGCGAAAGCAGCCGTGTGCGAATAAAACCGAGGAGGGAACCTCACGTCGTGATCACATGCTTAAAGTGTGGTCATCAGAGGCGTATTCCCTTAAGAGTGAAGAAGAAGGAGAAAATCGAAATTGAGCAAAATAACCACCAAGATGAAACGTCACGTTAGACACGAACTCAAAGAAGAAGGACCCACCATATGGGTGGGCAAAGAAGGCTTAACTCCAGCCGTGACAGCTCAAGTTGAGGCGCAACTGCAAAGGACAAAAATGGTAAAAATCAGAATCCTCACAAGCGCCTTGGAGAAGGATACTGCTAAAGCCATCGCGTGCAGAACAGCTGAACAAACTAGCGCGGCACTGGTGGAAGTCAGAGGACACGTCTTCATACTGTATAGACGCCGCAGGAAACCCGAGCCTGCCTAGTAATTCACTGCTCCAAGCACAACTCCTAACCTCATAGTCCGCTCACACAGAATTGCCTGCCAGACTACAAACTGCAAAAAACACGCTTTTCAGACGGAAAAGGAACTTTTTTGCTCCCAGAGAATATTTATAATATCGGGTTTTTCTTCCGTTTTTATTCCCGATTTCATGGTGAATCACTGCTTAACCCTATGGGCTAAAGTTGCTTAAAAAGAAAATGGAAAATAGTTCTATTGTTTATCTTTTTGTTTGTTATTTTTAATGAATTGACTTCTTATGCCTTCCAGCTTTTTCGGTACAGACTTATGATAACGCATAAGTAAATATGATGACCCTGCCGCAATGATGATGGCAATAGCCTCAACAACAAAAAGATATGTTTGAGCAAATTGAGATAAGGTAACTGTAAAAAGTATGGTGGTTATTGCTATTATATATGAATAAGCGACAGCCATTACAACCGTTAGAACCGAGTTTAGAGTATCATATCCTCTTTGAACTTCGAACATGCCCAATTGGAATTCTCTGTCTTCATTCTTATCCGCTTCTTTAGATTTACCAAAAGCTGTTTCAAGTTTTTCTCTGAGAGCCATTAAGGTGTCTATATCTTTACTAATTTTCTCAACTGCTTTTTCCAAGTCGCTGTCAGCCATTTTAATCTGATTGCGTATTAAGTTGAACTGCTTAAAAGACTTTTGACATATCGCACATAAGGCAAGTTTTCAGTCTATAAATATTTTAGAGCTTAATTTTCTCTGAATTTAGGAGATTTTAGAGAGCCTTTCAGGTTCAATTTGATAAGGCTTATTTTAGAGCACCTTAAGGCTTTTGGAAACAGTTTAGATAAGGCTTTTCCAATAGGATTCTAAAAGATTCTGAAAAGAGCTTGATTTCCAGAGCATTTTTTAGAAGTGGCTTACGGGAAACAAAATTCCTAAGAGGGTGGGGGACATGTATTGCGTCTATGTATTCACTTTTAGGCGTGCTATATTCGGAGCTTTTGCCTAATTTGGACTAAAACTTAAATAAAAGATTATCTTGAAAGTAAATCAAGCACTTACAGGATATGCTTCGATGTCCTATCCTTTTGCCAGAAAGGTGAATTATCACTATAACAATAAATACTATTACGATAATCAGAGAAGGAAAAACAGAAAAAGGCAAGCAATCAAGGTTTTTAAGGCTATTGTGGTCCTATCAATCTTGGTTGTTTTATCAATCCTAATAGTGCCACAAGCACTATTATTGGTATCTGGTCATTCAGCAATTATTGGGTTTAACTACTATACTCTTAGAGCCCCAACTTATAATGAAATGAATAGCTTCATTAGAAGTGACAGAACCAATGAGCACATCTACAGTTCCCCCAATTATGTTTGTGAGGATTTTTCAAGGGATACTCAATACAATGCAATAAGAGCTGGCTATAGATGCGGTGTGGTTGATATGAAGTTTGGAGGTGGGCAATCAGTTAAGATAGGAAATACAATTTATGAAAATGGTCATGCTATCATCTGTTTTGAAACCTCTGACAGAGGGCTGGTATTTATTGAGCCACAACATGATGACATTGTAACGATTAAAACAGGGTACTCTTTTTCACAGTTGAATAACTATGTTCAAACATCAAATGATGTCATAGAAAGCTATTCAATTAGCTGGATTGTTGTGGATTTATTCCATTAATAGCTACAAGATTTTTCGTTAAAGAATTAGTCGTTCAAATCATTTACTTATAAGGGTATGGAAAAATTTATAATAAAATTCAAGCACTAAAGCGTTTGAGTACCAGAGGGGAAGCATCCTTATGGAAATAAACTGCCCTAAATGCAATAAGACTTTCAAAAATGAAGAAGAAATGTTAGAGCATTACTCTTTGGCTCATCCTGATGACAATGTGCCAGAGCAGAAATTGACCAAACGACCTGATGGAATTACTGCCATTTCCATTGTTTGGTTTCTTTTTGGTCTGTATAACATTTATTCAGCATATCAGACTGCAAGTGTTGATGTTGACAGCCTAAAATATCTAAATGGTTACGGGCTTTCAGAGTGGTTCAATTTTGGAATACCTGCCGAACTTGCTCTTTCCCTAACAATAATAGTTTTTGGTCTTGTTCAATTGGTAACAGTATTTGGGCTACTAAAAGGGAAAAAGTATTCCTACAAATTTGCTTTGGTACTGCCTATTGCCATTTTGATAATCAACATTGCTTCTCTTGGATTATATCTATCTGCCCCATCAGAAATTGGTTTATCTGTAAACTATGGCATGTTGGGTGGTCTAATAGGTGGAGGAGTATTTTGGACTGTGATTATCTGGCAATATCTAAGAAAACCCCATGTCAAATCTTTCTTAGGAATAGCTTAGGTATTTAATGCTTTGACTTCAAGCTAAAGCTACCCTAAACTCTTTTCTGACGTTGACCTGTGAGCAAGTAAAATTTTACATTGAATATGGTAACTGAATCCACATGGTAGTGTTGCCTTGTGGTCCTGAAGCGTAGTCTATCTGGATAATGGCAAGGTCATAATAGAAAAAGCCTAAGAGGGTTTAGTCTGTTTTTGCTTTTTCTCTATGCCAAATTCTCCCTCAATTTCCTTAATCCTTCTATCTCTAAAGAATATGCCTATACGCCAACTAATAGCTAACGATAAAAGAGCCACAACAATTTCCCAAATAATTAAGGAAACAGAAATTCCGACCGAAATATAGGCCGATAGACTTGCAACCAGTGTAAGAGATGTTGTTATTAACGCCACAAATATGCTTGCAATTACAGCTATAATAGAACCGAAAACATCGCTCCCTTGTTGAATCTTTAATAACTCTATCTGAAACCTTCTTTCCTCTTTGGTCTTGGAATCGGTTGGTTTGTCAAAGATTTCTTCAAGTTCTGTAAGTTCATGTTTTATCTCTTTCAACTGATTTTTAACGTTTACGATGTCGTTCTTTGTCTTTTCTAAATCAACCTCAGGCATTTCTATCTGGTAGCTGTATTAAGTTGAACTGCTTAAAAGACTTCTGACCATCGGAAAAGAGGCACACACATCGACTTCTTTGAGCTAAACCAAAATTCGGAATTAATCCACCCCATCGCAAGGTAATTTTGAAAACGAGTTTCAACTGTTTATCAGAGGAAAATGAGTGGTTAAAGTTGGCTCTTTTCTTAGAAAAACACAATGATTTTTGAAACTGCTAAGGCTGGCTTTTCCAACATGATTCCAAGCATCTCGAACAGATGTTTTTTACTATCAGAGATATTTCTTAGAGCAATTTGCAAAAACCCAAAACCCGCAGTCGCCACCGCTTCAGCTTGCGGCAATCTGCACAACCAGAAAGCAAACCCAAAAAACAGCCAAACACAAACCACAACCCAAAACACAAAAACCAAGAAGAAGTAGTGCTAAGCAACTCACTCACAACTACAAACAAACAAAAACAAACAACCACATTTAATCCACCAACAAGACATACTCTCGCAGACACCAAAGCCCACAATTCTCATACTCTGAAAAACACGCTTTTCAGACGGAAAAGGAACTTTTTCGCTCCCAGAGAATATTTATATTAGGCTTCATGATTTTACTGCAAGGAATAGCTAAAAAGGGATAAAGAATCTTGATAACTCCTCATGATGTTCCAGCATCCAAATTCATCGGAAAACTAGCCAAGTACATAAAAGAAAACGTCGAGGAAGTGCAACCTCCAACGTGGGCAGCATTCGCCAAAACAGGCTCACACGTGGAAAAACAGCCACAAGACCCTGACTGGTGGTACACCCGCAGCGCTTCCATACTGCGCAAAGTCTACATTCACGGTCCCATAGGCCTAGAAAAACTGCGGTCTGACTACGGCGGAAGAAAAGGCTTCAGCGTCAGACCAAACCACGCGTCCAAAGCAGGCGGAAGCAACATCCGAAAAATCCTGCAACAGCTGGAAGCAGCTGGTTTAATTCAAACCACCCGACCTCAGGGAAGAAAAATGGCTCCCAAAGGAAGAAAGCTGCTTCAAGAAGTAAGTGAAGACGTGCAGAAAGAAATGGTAAAGGCAGTTCCTGAACTCAAGAAGTACCAAGGCGAATAATCAATGTCCGATGAAGAGCTTGACGCCATCCGAAGGAAAAAGCTCTCAGCCTTGCAGCAACGAGTTTCTGATGAGCAGAAACAAGGTCAAGCCGACCAGCAGATGGAAGCCCAGAAGCAGGCGCTGCTGAAGCAGATTCTGTCGCCAGAAGCAAGGCAAAGATTAACGAACCTAAAGATGGTTAAGCCCGAATTCACGGAGCAGCTGGAAATGCAACTGATACAGTTGGCTCAAATGGGCAAGGTCCCCATTCCGATGTCGGATGCTCAACTGAAACAGATATTAATCCAGCTTCAATCTCGGAAGCGGGAAACAAAAATAACAAGGATATGAGGATGTATGGCGCGAATTAAACCAGCAGCCAAAAAACGACGATTAGCTAAAGCCGGTAAAGAGAAACAATCCGTCCCAACGTGGGTCATTGCGCGAACAGACGGCAAAGTCAGAACTAACCCTAAACGCCGAAGGAACTGGAGAACACGAAAAATAAAGGCATAGGAGAACCAAAGACATGAAAAAACAAGCCAAAGAAGAAGAACAAACGCCTGAAGAAGTAACCGACGAAGAACTAACAGAGACCCTGAAAGAAGAAACCGAAGCCGAAGAAAAACCAGAAACAACAGTTGAAGCAGAAAAAACACCCCTACCAGCGGAAGAAAAAGCGGAAGCCAAACCGAAAAAGAAGACAGAAGAGGAAGAAGAAATCGTTGAGGAAAAAACCTACACCATCCCGCTGGGTAAAGCATTAATTATGCCACCTCGCAGACGTGCTCCAAGAGCCATGCATATGATCAGAGCCTTCATCATTAAGCACATGAAGATTCCGACTCGCGCTGAAGAGGAGGAAGAAGAACCTCCACAACTCACCATAACCCAAGAAGTGAACGAACACATCTGGACAAGAGGCATAGAGAAACCTCCACGCAAAATCCGCGTGCGCGCCACAAAAGACAAAGACGGGAACGTCACGGTTCACTTGGCTGAAGGAGAATAACCCTTCTTGGCCGTTTACTTAACCAGCATTGTTGGAAGCGCAAGCATAGGCGTTTACTCTCTGGCTAATGAAAAAATTACTATTATTCCAAAGATGGTTCCGCAGGACAAAGCTGAACAAGCAGCCGAATGGCTCAAGGTTAAACTTGTCCACACCAGCATCGGAGGTTCTTTGCTTGCTGGCGCATTGGCATGTGCAAACTCGAATGGAATTCTTCTTTCTCCCTTTGTCCGCGATGAAGAGCTTGCCGCCATCAAATCCTGCTTTGACGGAACCATCACGGTGATGCAGACTAGGAGAACAGCCTACGGCAACCTCGTTTTGGCAAATGATCACGGTGCGTTGGTTGATCCGCGTTTCAAGGAGCCGCAGGTAAAAAAGATAGCCGAAACCTTGGGAGTTGAAGTTTTTCAAGGCGAGATCGCTGGGTTGCCTTATGTTGGGTCTTTAGCTGTTGCCACAAATAAAGGCGTTCTAGCGCATCCATTGTTGAAGGAAGAAGAGAAGAAAGTGTTGGAGAGCGTATTCAAAGTCCCCGTGGACGTTGGCACGGTGAACTGCGGCATACCTTACGTGGGCACTGGTTTAATCGCGAATAGTCATGCTGCGGTGGCTGGTTCTTTAACAACTGGACCCGAGATGTTTATAATTGGGAACGCACTGGATGTTGTGCAGGAAGAAGAAAAATGAAAACTTTCAAAGTAACCGGCACAATCAACAAGCCCAGATTATCAACTTCATTTGTTAGAGAACTCTTAGCTGAGAAAAGCGAACATGCAGTCGAGAAAGTTTACGCTG
>CAYGVV010000077.1:0-8331 GCA_964353395.1 uncultured Candidatus Bathyarchaeia archaeon
GCACAATACAATAGCCAATAGGTGTGAACTTGACAGAAAAACAGCAAAAACCGCCCATCAAAGTAAAAATGAAAATCGGCGACATAGAATTCGAAATCGAATCTCAAGAAGACCAGATACAAACCGCCGTCGACCGCATCCTCAGCACCGTAACCGCTAGACTCAGAGACACCCAACTCGCACAGGCAGCCCAACGCCAAACGCCGCCGCCACGCGCCGAAACATGCAAGGGCGTCATCCAGAAACTCTGGGAAGAAAACTGGTTCAACACCCCAAGAGGCTTAGACGACGTACACACGGAGCTAGCCCGCCGCGGATTCCACTACGACCGCACAGCCGTCGCCCACGCACTAGTGGACCTAGTCAAAGACAACATACTCACACGCTTAGGAAGACCAAGACGATATCAATACGCACAGAAAAGACCGCCGCCGTAATCTCCAATTTGGGAACGATGCGGTCTATATTTTTTCCGATGCTTGCCAAAAAAGATAAGAGCATTAACCATAATCTTCTTTTGTGACCAATGATTAACCGCATAAAAACAGGGATGACGCATTTTGTCTAAAAGCTTCTTCGTTGACTATAACATAACTAATAATAGAGAGGCAAGAGCCGAAGAAGCCATACAAGTTCTAAAATTGTCAGCTCATAATTTAGAAAAAGGGTTTCTGCTTGATATCGGCTGCGGCAATGGAAGCACAACCAAGTGGTTTTCTAACAATTTAGGCGTCTATTCAGTTGGAATGGAAGTACGCGAAGGCTTTGCGGATGGAGCTAAAACCCACAACCCTCTACTAGAATACACTTTTGCGAGCGGAATAAAATTACCGTTCAAAGAAAAGAGCTTTCACACGGTTATTCTCAACGATGTTTTAGAGCATGTGAGCTATCACGACGCCAAAGAGCTATTTAACCAAATTCAAAAAGTCTTAGATGATGATGGAGTGTTATATGTAAGCGTTGCAAGCAAATTTGAAATCCGTGAACCTCATTCCAATTTGCTTTTCATGTCATGGTTTCCGCGTTGGGTGTATTCACCTGTAGTGCGAAAAATCTTCCGCGAAGACGTTTATCCTTATACATTTATGCGTTTCAAGATTCTTGCAGAGAGCACAGATTTCTATTCTGAAAACTTTACGAGGTTATATGTGCTTAGGAAAATGCAAAATCTCAATTATATAGGCAACACAATGGTTCGACCTATAGCACGAATCCTGAACAAGATTGGATTAACCAAAAATTCAGGGTTTTTGAAGTTTCTTGAACCATTCGGCGTCCTCATATTCGTGTGCAGAAAACGCGCTTAATTTTGGATTACCGTACTTCTAAGAATCAACCACAAAGAGCCAGTTATCCGATACTTCTGCACTTTTTCCCCAGACAGCCTTTTTCTAACAAAAACAAATTTTCTCTACCGATATGCTTTCACAGATGCATCAACGCGAGCTTTATACTTAAAAGAGAATTCTGGATATGCACCTTGAGTTCATAAGTTAGATAAATATCATTTGTCTCATTCCTAAACAACGCAATGGGGGGAATCATTTGAAACAACAGTTGGCACCTATGGGTAGAAAAGAGTTGGAAGCTAAGATGGCTATTGTTTTCGGCGAAGAAATCAAGTGGCTCTCTGCAGAATTGCAGAAAATATTTCTAGACGACATAGTTCCCGCATTCGAAAACAGACTCAAGGTACTAAACCAGTACAATCAAAAAGAGGACATACGCCGCAAAAAGGAATTTGGCGGAATAGAGATGTGGAAAAATGAGACGATCTAAACTAGAAACATACCTGGATATTCTTAGGGTGTTGGCTCAAAAGGGCCCGTTAAAGCTGACACACATTATGCATGGGGCCAACGTTAACGGCGGTATATTGAAGGAATACTTGGACTTTCTAATCTCTAGAGGGCTAGTTGAAGAAAGAATTGTCGTTAAGAGCAAAGTAGTTTATATTACCACTCAACGCGGCGTGACAGTGCTGAAATACTTCAGAGAACTGAAACAAGCGCTGCCTATAATGGAAGAGGATGGAAGTGTTACGCCTTTTCCTTTCTAGTTTAATCTGCCTTTTCTCAAAACGAGCCTTCTCATCATAAATAAAGGGTTAGTCTTTTTCACGCGCCTAGTCTCCACCAGCAGAAAGCCCTGTTGGAAACCCTTTTTACCTTTGCCGAAGTTAAGAAAAACCATTCCCACATTCATACATCAAGAGGAAACACCTGCATGTTCACCGAGGAAATGACGCTTAAGCCTTGTGCACCGTTCAGCTTTGACCTTAGCGCAAAAATCTTCAGCAACGGCGACAAGCAAATCCGCAACTACGAAAACGGCAAATTCACCCAGCTTATCCGCGTAAACGGCAAACTCATCCTCGCCACGATAGAGTCAAAAGGCACTGTGGACAAGCCAGAACTCCAAGCCGAACTAAAAGCAGACAAGAAACTATCAGAAGCAGACAAGAAGAAAGCGAAAGAAGTCATCAACCTGCTTTTCAACTTGGACCTTGACCCAGCACCATTCATCGAAACCGCCAAACAAGACCAGACAATGGCGAACGTAGCGCGGAAGCTTTGGGGACTGAGAAGCCCAACCACCCAAACCGTGTACGAAGCGCTCGTAGACTCGATTGTGGAGCAGCAAATCTCATTGAAAGTAGCCAACACGCTTGAAAGGAAAATAATCAGGAAATTCGGCGACACGCTGAACGTTGACGGCGAAACATACTACGAGTATCCCACCCCGCAGCGCATAGCCCAAGCAACCGTTGAAGAACTGCGCAGTTGCGGCTTAAGCCAGCGTAAAGCCGAATACATCAAAGAAGCCTCCACGCAGATCACAGAGGGTAAACTGGACCTTGAGAAATTCAAGAAATACCAAAACCCAGACGACATAATCAAAGAAATGGACGAGATAAGAGGCATTGGCGTTTGGACCGCAGAACTCACCATGCTACGTGCCATGCAGAAATGGGGCGCCATGCCAGCCGACGATTTAGGCTTAAGACGCGTAATCGCGCACTACTACTGCAAGGACAAGAAAATCACCAGCGCACAGGCAAGGGAAATCGCCAAGCCCTGGGGAAAATGGAAAGGCTTAGCAGCCTACTACCTCGTCATCGCCGAAATGCTCCACATAGACGGCTAACGCATTCTACTTGATGAGTTTCTTCTTCATCATTTTAATCGCAAGCACAAAGAACAACAACGTAACAATGGCAATCCAGACAATGCTAAACACCGCCATAATTTCCGGGCTTAAGCCTGCGAAAGACTCCATCTGCCCGGAAAACAGTCCCCTCGTCAAGTCCACCACATGCGTCAACGGAAAAACAGCCAAAGCCACAGTTTGAAGCACACCAGGCAGCAGCGACAACGGAAAGAAAGTCCCGCTCAACAGAAACATCGGCGTGATAAACAGGAAAGTGGGAAAGTTAAAGAAGTCAATGGTGGGCGCCAAAGCCGTGAAGCACATGCCTAAAGACGCAAACAGCAACCCGCCGAAGAACGCGAGCACAGGCACCAAAAGGAAAAGCGGACTGGAAACCAAGCCGAAAGCGGCAACAACAGCCAACACTATAGTTCCGTTAATGGTTGCCCTCGTGGCACCCCACAGCAACTCGCCCGCAATAACTTCTTCAACGCTCACTGGTGTAGCAATTATGGCATCAAAGGTCTTCTGGAAGTACATGCGCACAAACGAACCGTACGTGCACTCGTAGAAGGAACCATACATAACAGCGATTGCAATTAACCCAGGACCAATAAACTGGATGTACGAGCCTCCTTGAACGCTGCCCGTGATTAACGCGCCTAAACCCACACCGAACGCGGCAAGATACAAAATCGGCTCAAGCAACGCTGGAAGAAAATTCACGAAAATTGTCTTCGTGAAGACATCAAAGTTTCTCCGCCAGACCGTCCAGACGCGGTAAGTAAGCTTAGGCAGCTTGAAGCCTGTCACTCTCTCAGCTTCCTCCCAGTCAACTTAAGGAAGACATCCTCCAAGTTTGCGTTACGAATAGTCATGTCAATGTCTGGGAATTTCTTCGCAATCCGCTCAAAGACACCGTGCGGTTGATTGATAAACACGCGAATTTGGTCCCCGAAGACTTCTATGTGCGCGCCAGGCAACTCTTCCTTCAGGGTTTTCAAGACAACCTCGTCGTAGGCAACTTCCAACACGTCCTCGCCTACATGTTCCTTGATTAGTTTTTGCGGCACACCCGACTCAATTATCTTACCGTTATCAATAATCAAAACCCGGTCGCATAAAGCGGCTGCCTCATCCATGTAATGCGTAGTCAAAATTATGGTTACGCCCTGTTTTCTGAGGCTGCGGATTTCATCCCACGCGATGTGCCGCCCTTGCGGATCCAGCCCCGTTGTAGGCTCATCCAAGAGAAGGATTCGTGGCTCGTTAATCAACGCTCTCGCTATTATCAAGCGGCGTTTCATGCCTGTGGACAATTCATTAATTGACTTGGCTTGTTTCTCTTCAAGCTGGAAAAACTTCAGCAGCTCCGTCGCTCGTTTCGAGGCTTCCGCTTTTGGGATGTCAAAGTAACGCGCGTAAACCTGCAGGTTCTTCAACACCGTGAAGTCCGGGTCTAAGTTGTCCTCTTGCGGCGCCACTCCAACCATGCTCTTGATTTGCCTTGCCTGCGTGGAAACATTCAAGTCCGCCACTGTCAACTCGCCTTCTGTCACGGGCAGGAAGCAGTAGATCATGCGCACCGTGGTGGTTTTTCCCGCGCCGTTCGGTCCAAGAAAACCGACGCACTCGCCCCTGTAAACCTCAAAATCTATGTGATCCACTGCCAGAAAGTCATTGTACCTCTTGGTTAAGCCATGCGCTTTAATGAGAATTTCTGAAGAATTCATGTTACACTCACACAGACCTTCCGTGACATTATGCACTCTTTTTCGGGGAAACAACGCTATAAAGCTTTCAGAACATCAACCGCCGCTGACGCGCATAAACCTTTTAAGTTCAATAGACGATTTCTCACTTGGTGGGTCTGTCTTTTGGATTCAGTGATTCTTGGTATCTCAATTTTGGCAGGCAAGACTGAAGCTGTCAGAAAAATGTATCAAACCATAAAGAACGAAAAATGGAAAGAATACGCAGTCTCTCAGAAAAAATCTGGTGTCGAAAAAGAACGAGACTTCCTGCAAACCACACCTAAAGGCGACATAATTCTCATCTACATGGAGTCAAAAGACATCCGCAAGACCTTTGCCTTATTCGCGGCTTCTAAGGACCCTGTCGACGTATGGATCAAAGGCGAAGTTAAGAAATGCACTGGTGTGGACTTCAATCAGCATGGGGAAGGTCCTCTTCCTGAACTGCTCCTGTCATACGACAAGTAAATCGACAAGGCAATATCTGTCTTAAAGAAAAAAGGTTCGCGGATCTCCAAAGAATAAAGAGGTCAAAGCGGTTCTGAGTGCGGTTCGCTTCTGTCGCTTTGAGACTGCGGGTCTTTGAAGAGGTTTTGCAGAACAATTGCGGCGGTAAAAAGCGCTTGATTTCCTCCGATGCTGCAAGCCACTCTCAATGCCTCCACGATTTCTTCCTTTGTGGCACCCATCTTGAGGGCTCTTTTACCCAAAGCCACCGCGCCCTGCGTGGCTCCGTTTTCCGCATCAATTGCAGTGGCAATTAAGAGCTTGAATTTAGGAGACAAGGCGCCTTCGGAGTAGGTTAATGCCTGCGTTTTGTTCCACAACTCAATGAGTTTGGGGTCAAACTGCTTGTAACTGTCTAAGGGGTTTCCTGACATGTTTGTTCACCATGTGATTTTGTAAGCGGTTTTGTGGATAAAAACTTGCCTCACCGCTTCTGGAGAGTTCCTGCAAGCGCAAAATCCAACTTTAGGCATAACTGTTAAATCTGCTGTTGCCGCTCCTTCCAGTATCACTCGTGACTGCAGGTAAGAATTACGGATTACGACGCCATAATTGTACGATTCAGCGGAGAAATAGGCATCAAAAGCGAGTGGACCCGCCGCTCATACGAAAAACAAGCCCTAAGAAACATCAACTATGTCCTCCGTAACAGCGACTTGAAACCCGATGCCATCGAGCGCACACGTGGCAGATTCTACATAAAAACCCCACGCACAAATGAAACAGCGCATGCGTTAACTCGCGTCTTCGGCATTTCATCCCTCAGCCCAGCCAGACAAACCACCTCGGATTTGGAAGCCGTAGCGGAAACCGCGTTGGGTATCGCTGAAAAAGCCATTAAGCCAAACACCACGTTCGCTGTCCGCTGCCACCGCATAGGCACACACCCATACAGCAGCGTAGACGTCTGCAGGCACCTGGGAGACCGAATTTTAACCGCTCTAAAACCACAAAGCGTAACTGTTAACCTAACAAAACCCGACACCACCGTGAACGTGGAAATCCGAGACAAAGAAGCCTACGTTTACGGAGAAGTCATTCAGGGTCCAGGAGGATTCCCATTGGGCACGCAGGGTAAAACGGTCTGTCTCCTCAGCGGCGGCATAGATTCACCCGTGGCTTGCTGGTTAACTATGAAGCGGGGAAGCCCAACAATCCCGATTTACGTTGATAATAACCCGTACACGGATGAGTCCACTAAGCGGAAAGCCATCGAAACCGCACGCAAACTCAAAGAGTGGAGCACAGGACACATCAACAAAATCTACATTGTTCCCAACGGAGAAAACATGAAAGCCATCGAGCAGAACGCTCCTGACCGATTCAGATGCCTCCTATGCAAGCGGCTGATGTACCGCATAGCTGAGCACATAGCGCAGATCGAAAAAGCCTACGGCATAGTAACTGGTGAAGCCATCGGTGAACAGGCTAGCCAAACCATGCATAACCTGTTCGCTATAGATGAAGCAGCAACGCTTTATCCGATTCATCGTCCCCTTTTAGGCTTTGATAAGACAGAGACGGAAGTGGTGGCGAGAAGAATCGGCACGTTCGAAATCTCGATTGGAAAAGCGAAAGGTTGCACCGCTGCTCCGAGCAAACCATCTACTCAAGCTAGACTGAGCGCTTTGAAGGAAGCGGAAGAAAAACTGAACATGGCAGAGATGGTTAATGCAGCCGTGCGGGCAGCCGAGGTTTTGACGATTTAGAAAAAAGCAATCAGCAAGTTTTGAGACGTTTTTTAGGTTTTACTCTTATTAACCGTGACAGCGTATTCTAAAGTGACATGTCGTCTGCTGAAGTTGCCGTGAAAGTTTTTCGCAAGTTGGAAATCGAAGACCTGAAGATACTGCAGGTCATCGAAACAGGCATGAACAAGCATGAGTTTGTGCCGAAAGACGAGATAGCCAGACACGCTAAAGTGCCCGCGGAAAAGATAGACCGCACACTGGGCAAAATTGACAAGTTGGGTCTCATTTACAGAATGCGGGGTGCCTACGTTGGGTACACGTTGAACTACGCTGGCTACGACTGCTTAGCGATAAATGCTTTCGTCAAAGCTGGAGTGCTGGAAGCTTTCGGGCAGTCTCTTGGAGTGGGCAAAGAGGCTGATGTTTTTGATGCTTTGGATCCGAAGGGGACGCGTGTGGCTGTGAAGTTTCACAGGTTGGGCAGGATTAGTTTTCGGCAGACGAGGCGGAAGCGGGGTTATTTGGCGGATCATGCGAGTTGGCTGTTTCAGTCGCGTTTGGCTGCGGAGAAGGAGTTTCAGGCGTTGCGGCTTGTTCACATGCATGGTGTGGCGGTGCCTGAGCCCCTGAGCCAGAATCGTCATGGCATAGTTATGGGCGTGATTGAAGGTGGAGAGTTGGCTAAGTGGAGGAAAATTGAGGATCCAGTGGGGGTTTTGAGGGAGATATTAGGCAACGTTAAGAAAGCGTATGTGGATGCTGGCGTGATTCACGCGGACTTAAGTGAGTATAATGTTCTTTTGAAGCCTGACATGCATGTGCTAATTATTGATTGGCCGCAGTACGTTACGGTTGAGCATCCGAACGCGGAGGAACTGTTAACCCGAGATGTCAAGAATGTTTTGGATTTTTTTAGTCGAAGGTTCAGGGTCAAAGTTAGGATTGAGGAAGTTTGCGGTTTTGTTTCTGGAAAAGCCAAAACTTTAACTTTTTAGTGTCTTGTTGCGTCCAGAACTATGTATAGTACGTTGTTTCCGCGGAGCAGGACGTTGCCGTAGTTGGTGAGTAGTTGTTCTTCTTTGCATTCGGTTGCGCCTTCGAGGAGTATGTTCATGTGTCCATCGACTTTGATCATTTTGCCTTTGTATTCGCAGCCGTTTTTAAGGACTACTTCGATGTTCCCATTCAATTGCTTGATGAGGACGTTCAACGGTTTTTTACTTGGT
>CAYGVV010000078.1:0-8201 GCA_964353395.1 uncultured Candidatus Bathyarchaeia archaeon
TGTGGCTAACTTCGTAAGTGAATTTCGACTTAAATACCTCTCGAGAGATTGCATCACTGAATTTTTCCCTGCTTTTTCCAAAATGTAGCATAGTTTTCGATGCCTCTCAAGAGATTTTCGTATTAACTGAACACTTTCTCGCGTTTCTTCATGCCTTGCCAACCCGTGAATCTCAAGCGGGTGACCCACTGCTTTCCCGATTTTCATCCTCGGATTGAAGGAAGCGTAAGGGTCCTGAAATATCATCTGCATCTTTATCCTCATTGCTCTCAACGTTTCGCCCTTAAGTGCCGTGATTTCCGTGCCATTGAAGAAAATTTTTCCGCTTGTTGGCGATACTAGCCTCAGTACAAGTTTGGCCGTCGTTGTTTTCCCACATCCGCTTTCACCAGCAAGGCTGAAAATCTCACCCTTCTGAACCGTGAAGCTCACGTCGTCAACCGCCCTGACAAAGTGCCTGTTCCGGGTTAGCATTTTCTCAAGAAAGCTTTTCTCGACGGGAAAATACTTCTTTAATTGCTCAACCCTTAGAATTTCGTTTTGGCTCACTCTGTCCCTCCTTCTTTATACAGGAAGCACCGCACAAGATGGTTTTCACAAGTTTTGACAAGATAGGGCGCTTCTCTCTTGCACTTGTCGAAGACGTTCGGGCAACGAGCCTGAAAATGGCAGCCTACCGGCAAGTTCAGCAGGTCTGGTGGATTGCCAGCGATGGCTTCAAGCTTCTGGTCAGCGAGTTCAATGTTGGGAATCGACCTCAACAAGCCTCTAGTGTACGGATGCTTCGGATTAGAGTAGAGGCTCTCGCTATCAGCGTATTCGACCACTTGCCCAGCGTACATAACCATTATTCTGTCGCTTCGCTCAAGGACTATGCTTAAGTCATGAGTAATCAAAATCAGCGCCATGCCGTAAGAGTCACGCAGAGTGTTCAAGAGATCAAGAATCTTCGCTTGAACAATAACGTCCAAAGCCGTTGTCGGCTCGTCAGCAATAACCACGCTGGGGTTAAGCGTTATCGCCAAGGCTATCATCACCCGTTGCCGCATTCCGCCGCTGAGTTGGTGAGGGTAATCGTTGATGCGCTCGGGCTGTATCCCCACGTCCTTAAGCAGTTTTTCAGCGCGTGCAATCGCCTCCTTCTTTGATACTTTGGGCTGATGCGCTCGAATCATTTCCACGAAGTGATCGCCAATCTTCTTAACTGGATTCAGCGAAGTCATAGGATCTTGGAATACATAGCAGACGCCTGTTCCTCTGAGGTTGCGCAAATCATTTTTTCGCAGTTTCAAGACTTCTTTTCCGTTTAGGACTATTTTTCCGTTTGTTATTCTGCCTGGATAGGGAACGAGACTTATCAAAGACAGACCAAGCGTGGATTTTCCCGACCCAGACTCTCCGACAACGCCAAGGGTCTCAGACTTTCCTAAAGAAAATGACACGTCATCTACAGCGCGGATTTTTCCTTTCTGCGTCCAATACTCGACTGTTAACTCGTCAATGGTAAGTAACGGTTCCGCCATTACTTTTCAGCTCCTTGGTCTAATCGAGGATTCAGCAGTTCGCTTAAGCCTTCACCCATCAGCGTGAACCCCAAGGCTAAAAGAATAATCATTATTCCCGGAAAAGTAATTACCCACCAAGAGCCACTCGGCAGAAGCCTTCGCCCATTCGTAAGATCCCAGCCCCAATCAGGCACATTCACAGGAACACCCAACCCTATGAAAGTCAACCCTGCAGCCGTAAGGATGGCATCAGCAAAATTCACCGTTGCCACAGTGACAATGGAAGGCAAAACGTTCGGGAGAATGTACCGCCTCAGAATGGTGCCTTTTTTAGCGCCGATGGAGTTCGCAGCCTCGATATATGGCAACTCCTTTATGCTGAGGACTTGGCTTCGAATTACCCTGAAATAGGAAGGAACATAAACCACAGCTATTGAAAGCGCCATGTTTATGACCCCTCTGCCCAGAATCAAAGCGAACGCAATGGCTAGAATAATTCCTGGAAACGCGTAGATGCTGTCCATTATGAGACTGAAAAACTTGTCCACCAAACCTCCCGTGTGAGAAGAGAACAAACCCAAAGGCACACCAATAATCAGGCAAATCGCAACAGACACAAGAGCGACTTGGAGCATCACTCCGCCACCAGCAATCACCCTGCTCAACATGTCCCTACCAACGTCATCTGTACCCAACGGATACTGCGAGTTCGGAGCCGTCAACGGCGTTCCAACGTTAATCTTGCTTGGATCATGAGGAACAATCCAAGGTGACAGCGCAGTCATCACGACAACGGCAGTCGTTAAGATTGCCCCAAGAATCACCAGTTTCCCTGCCAAGCCTCGTCGTTTAGCCAACGAGCCAAGCCCCGGGATAATCTTCGCAAGCATGCTTTTCTTAATCTCAGGTTTCTTCATTCTGGGCACCTACAGACGGATTCTCGGATCTAGATAAGCATAAAGCAAGTCCACTGCTAAACTCACCATTGAAACGAAAACGCCGAAAACAACAACTGCACCTTGAATGGCAGTGTAGTCACGGAAGTTTATGCGATCAACAATATACCTGCCTAAACCCGGCCAAGAGAATGTGGTTTCAGTCAACACAGCACCACCAAGAAGCAGGGCGAACTCAAGTCCCATCATCGTGAGAACAGGAAGGAATGCGTTCCTGAACGCGTACCTGTAGGTTACGGTTCGGTCTTTGAGTCCTCTGGCTTTGGCTGCGGTTACAAAGTCGAGCCTCATCGTTTCGAACATGTTGCTTCGGGTTAGACGGATGAAGACTCCGCACAGAACCAAACCCAACGTCAGAGAAGGCAAAAGCAGATACTTCAATGACACGCCAAACTCGAAGAGGTTGCCCTCAAGCAAACTGTCAATAGTGAATAGGCCGGTTGATAGGTGAATTCCTCCGTTTGAGATGAAGTACCAGCCAAGTCCTGCCCAGATGAGCCAGCCTGCTGCGAAAAGTGCAAAAGAAAGGGTGAAGACTTTTCGCCCCAGTTTCTTGCGCTTTACTTTTACTGCAACCAGGTAAATGGACAGCAGCGCTAGACCCGCCAAAGACGACATGAGAAAATAAGTAACGAAACCACCTGATGGAACGGAAAGAGATATGTTCATCCCCTTAGGCACCATTCCTATAGAAATTCTTCCGCCTGTGGGAAGCCAGTGAAGCCAAACCCCAAAGACCATTTGCAGAATCATGCCTAAGAAGAAGACTGGAATGGCGTATGTGACTATTCCGAAAACTCTGATTACATGATCTTTGGGTTTGTTATACGCTTTTGAAGCTTCCACTCCTAGAAGAATCCCTAATAAACCTGCGACAAGCATAGAGCAGATAGCCAATTCCAGCGTTGCAGGGAACGCTGAGAAAATCTGCTGCCCCACAGAAGAATAGTCTTGCATGGATTTACCCAAGTCTCCCCTAAACAAGCCTACAACGTAGTCAACGTATTGCGCCCAAAGCGGTTTGTCTAGACCAAGTTGTATTCGCACCGCATTTACTGTTGCGGGACTTGCCATTTTCTCGAAGTGCATTTGCACAGGGTCGCCGGGCAGAACCCGCATTACCAAGAAAACTGTTGTGAGGAGAATGAATATCATTGGTATTGTGAGTAGGATTCGCGCGATTACGTAGGTTCTTAGGGTCATTCAATTCACGTATTCAGGTGTTTAAGTTAAAGAAGAAAAAAATGGAGCTTTGAGGTATACCCTTTTGCTATCCTCTCATTACCCCTGCGCGTAGACGAGCCAGTTACGCCATTGCTGAGTAATGTCCAAGTATACTCCTTGTACATTGGTTTTTGTGACGGCATAGGCGCTACTCTGATAGAGCGGAATCAGCGGGCAATCGGCGACTATATAGTCGTTGATTTGGCTGTAGAGTCCTTCCCTCACTGTGACAGTTGTGTTTCCTCGAGCCCACGCAACCAGTTGATCCATTGCGGAGCTGTTGTAGTTTATGTGGAGCCATGATCCGCCGCTGGATTGCACGAATGGGTATATGTAGTCGTCTGGGTCGATGTAGTCTGGATACCAGCCCATAATGTATGCCTGCATTGTTTCTTCTGTTCGAGCAGTTCTGTATCCTGCCCAGTCGAGGCTTTCCAAGGTGATGCTTATTACGCCGCTTGCTTCAAGAGAGTCTTTAATCACTAGCGCCTGTTGAGCGCTTGAGGGGTAGTGTCCTGAAGACTCGTACCACAGTTTGAATGACAGCTTGTTATTTGCGTCGTATCCTAATGCTGACAGCAGTTGCTGTGTCAGAGTGTAGTTTGGAGCACCGAAGGATTGGAAGGATTCGGTGTGTCCGAACATGCCTATGGGTATCATGCAGTAGAGTTCTTCTGCTTGCCCTTGGAACACTGTTTGAACGAGTGCGGTTCGGTTGATTGCCGAGGCTATAGCAAGCCTAACAATTGAGTCGTTGAACGGCGCGTACTTTTCCTGCATGCAGAAGTACTGGATGAAGGCTCCGGTACCAGTCCAAACTTTCAGGTTCGTGTTTGACTGCATGCTCGTTATGTCCGTGGAAGACAACTGCCTGAATGCCACATCAACGTCACCTGACTGGATGGCTAAGGCTAAGGAGGATTGGTCGGCGTACATCTTTATGTTGATGTTCGTAGTTTTTGGGTAGCCACCACTTGCGTTCCAGTAGTTAGGGTTGGCTTGTAGTTGAATTTCAGAGTCTTTTCCTGCTGTTCTGACCCAACTTTTAAGTGTGTAGGGACCTAATCCCATTGGGTTGCTTCCCCTTGGGTCTCCTGCTTTGTATACGACGACGTCGCTTACGTTCCATGAGGCTCCCGCTTTAGGAGCGTATTGTGGGTCAACGATGCACGATGCTTGGGAAGCCATCAGAGAGAGGAAAGCTGCGAACGGGATTTTCAGATTGAACTGGACTACGTAGGGGCTGACAACGGTTACATTTTGAATTATGTCGCCGTATCCTATGCCTACGAAGGGTCCATCTGGGTCAGCAATTTCGATGTTTCTGTCGAAGGTGTATTTCACTGCGTCGGCTGTGAACGCTGAGCCGTTGTCGAAATTAACGCCCTGCCTTAGATTGAACGTCCACTGCAAGCCGTCGGTTGAGACTGTCCATGATGTTGCGAGTGACGGAATGATTAGGTCGCTTCCCGCTTGGTATTCAACAAGTGGGCAGCCGAGGGACTGGATTATTTCCCATCCGAAGAAGTCATATGCACGCGCTGGGTCTAAGCATGTTTCAACTGAGTCGGTTGTGCCCATTATCAACGTGTCCTTTATGGTAGGCGCCGGTGTTGGGGTTGGTGCGGGTGTGGACGTTGCAGTCGGCGATGGAGTCGGCGTAGCTTGCGGTTGCGTTGTAGTATAGTAATAGCCTGCTCCTGCTGCAATGACTAGCACTACTATCAATATGCCAACAATAAGTATTTTGCTAACGGCTTTTACATCTTTTATTTTCAATGTTATCACCGTGACAGTATGGTTTAACTCATTGAACATATAAGATTTTGGTAAAAGACATCCACCAAGTCAAATTTGAAAGATAAACTCATGGAAAAAAGTAGCCTGGGGCACGCGTGACGACAACTCAACTAATTGTATTTTCAAATCCCACTCCAACCGCTTTCGATCCCGCCTACACTAGGTACCGTAATTCATCTTTAGGGCACACTTGCAGAGGATTTGTTTTAATACTGCATACTTCAACATGAAAATGAAACTACATGATCGGCATCGCTTTGGCACTGCTTTCGGCTGTGGCTTCAGGCTTATCCGTCGTCCTTGTCAGGAAGCACTCCGCTGGGTCGAACGTGTTCAACATGAGTTTAGTCATCACCATCGTGGGCATGGTTATCCTCTGGCCCTTAGCCATAGCGACAACAGGCTTCGGCGAGCTTAACCTTGAAGGGTTTGCCTTGTTCGCCGTGAGCGGCGTGCTTTCGCCGGGACTCGTGAGACTCTTTTACTACCAAGGTTTGAAGACGCTTGGAGCATCTGGAAACTCAGCTATCTTCTCGGTTTACCCGCTTTACAGTGCGCTTCTCGCGGTTGTGTTGCTGAGTGAAGTGTTGGCGCCGGAGAACTGGATTGGCATGCTCTGCATCATACTAGGCGTCGTCTTCATCGACTTGAGTATCCACGGAGGCAACAACGCTGAAGGAAAAGCCAGCAGAAAGAACCTGATCTTTCCCATAATTGGCGGCGCGACCCTTGGCGTATCAAGCATAATTCGCAAGTACGCTTTGAACGTCTGCGATGCTCCCGTCTTTGGCGTGGCCGTGGCTTATGTGTTCTCGCTCCTGCCGTACGCTTTGATACTAATGGCGTCGGTTTCCACTCGGAAAGAGTTGGCGTTGAAGCAGGATTTCCGTTGGTTCTGGGTTGCTGGCATCGGGCAGGCGGTTTCGTGGACTTTGGCGTTTTACGCATTAAGTTTCGAGCAGGTGTCCATTACGACGCCGCTGCTTTCGGCAGAGCCTTTGTTCGTAGTTGTTTTCGCTTACCTTTACCTCAGAGAATTGGAGAACGTGTCGACCAAACTGCTCGCAAGCATAGCTGTCACGGTCTTGGGAGTTGTGCTCGTCACCATATAGCGAGCAAAGGTGCAGCCTGTTCTTCTGAAAGAAAATAGACCCGCAGCAGAGATACTTCGACCGCACATCAGGAACAACATTTATCCAAACCTAACAGGCTTGCCACTGCACCACCGCCTCCGCCACCATGAGAGTGCAGGGTAAAGCAGCGCATGCTGCTCGATTTCCCTTTCAAGAGACGAATAGAGAAACTGGATAAAAGCCGCTGTCAGCCAAGTGGAAAATTATATAAGGCAATACCGCTAAAACAACATGGGGGAGATTGGTGAAGTGAAGCAAAACATTATTGGGATCATCGGAGCCATTTTAGGGTTCATTAGCTTGGCTCTACCTTGGTGGACTGTGAGCATGTCGGCTTCATCCTATGGATATAGTTATTCACTAGATGTGTCAGCGTATCTGTTTCAGGTAACGGCATTAGGGCAATCGGCTGCTCTTGGTAGTGAATACTGGTTCGGTTGGGTTGCATTGGCACTTGTAATAGTAGGGAGCATAGTAACTTTGGTGGGTAGTATAGCAGCTAAGAGAAGATCATTGATTGCCATCGGCGGGGTACTAGCTTTGGTTGGTGTTATAGTGTTCCCGCTAGGACTACAACTGAATATTGCAAGCGCACTCGGGGGTACCTCTAGCGCTCCATCTGGAATTGGGGTGTTCTCCAGCGGCTCCTATTCGGGAGCAAGCTATTCGAGTTACCTAACCTTCGGCTTCTGGATAGCGTTGGTAGCAGCAATCATGATGCTAGTCGCGACAAAGAGAAAACCTGCTGTAACGATTCCGCTACCGCCGCCTCCCCCTCCTGCAGTGGTCTAATGGCTTTAGGCATAATTGAGAAAACAGGATTCCCATTTGGCATTCCGAACTTTTCCGTCTCCACAAGTGAATCAAACATTTCATGCAGCATAATGCAGTAGAGTGGGTAGCAGTGTGCAGCCTGTTCTTCTGAGAGAACAGAGTGTTCTTCAGCGAAAGCTCATGCTTAGAAAAAGAAAATAGTCAAGCTCTTGTTCTCTCCTTGTTTGCTGCTTGATATAGGGGGTATAAGCTGTTCCGAGCATAACAGTGCAGCATTTCAGATGGTGGGTATGTGTGGGAAATCCTGAACCAAAGGCTTCTGGTTCAGCAGGAAAATCTTCACGTAGTTCTTGAAGTACATGGAGTACATCTCCGTTTGCCGCAGTTGCTGATTCGCCTAACAGACATTTAAGAAACCGCCTTGTTGTTAACCACGCACTTGCTGACTTTCCTGATCTTCTTGGAAAAAGTAACATCCTCACCAACAACCAAGTCCCTCCACAAACCCACATACCTTCATGAAAACTGATTTTCTGGCGGCACAGCAGACAGAGGCAAACAGCGGAAATCAGATGAGCCGAAAAAGAAGCCAGCTTGTTGAGCTATGTTTGGATATTTCTGTATCTAACCACATTCAAGTTTTTGAGATACTTCTCGTTTTTCTGTACATATTTTGAAATCTGCAGCCATGTTTTCCAGCTGAAATCCCACTTGCTTTGCCCAATTCTCTTTATGCAGGGAATAGGTATTTCAGCCACAGTCATTCTTCGTTTTGCCATTTCCACTTCCATCTCAGTCTCTATGAAGAA
>CAYGVV010000079.1:0-8151 GCA_964353395.1 uncultured Candidatus Bathyarchaeia archaeon
TCGTTCCAAAGATGGAGGTTCCAGGGATAGGCTGGTGGGCATTAGCCTTAGACCCTGAAGGCAACCAGTTCGCTGTGCTGCAAAGCGTTTAAGTGCTGAAGAGTGTGGAGAGCGAGAGGAGCTGTGTTGTTCTTAGGGTTTTATGGCGGTTAAGACCAAGCGCGTTGCGTTTACGTCGACTTCGGTGATTTTGCAGTTCTTGAATTCTTTTGTTTCGCCGAGAACGTTTTTCACTGTGACGTTGTTGTTTTCGGTTTTCGCGTAAACAGCGTCTCTGAAGAGGGTTTTGCCGTTTAGGATAACGTTGAATTCACACATGTTCGGGTTCACCGAAAAGTTTACGAGGTTTCCGTTGGCTATAAGGGCTTTGCTTCGTTGTGTGGTGTTGGCATGTTGTTTTTTCTGTTTAGTTGGGATAAGTAATTATAATTCATGATTGTTATTACGTTCTAAGCTCACAGTTGCAGCAGAGACGATCCCATGCCCAAAGACAGCTCTTCAAACATCGACATATTCAACCTGCTTACGGAGAACGGAGAAAACCCGCAAACCCAAAGCAAGAAGAAACAGAGAGAAGAACTGCTGGCATCTACACATGTTAAAGACTTTTTCCAAGAAGGCAACATAAGCATCAATAAGCACACATGTGCTGGTGTACAATGCAAGCTATGCATAAAAGTGTGTCCCACCAACGCGTTGTTCTGGAAGGCTGGGGAAGTTGGGATTACGGAGGATTTATGTGTTTATTGCGGGGCATGCGTTTTGACTTGTATGGTAGATGACTGTGTTAAGGTGACGCGGAAGCGTGAGGATGGGACAGTTGAGAAGTTCAGTAAACCGAAGGATGTTGTAGTGCTTGAGAACAACATTAACGCGAAGAAGCGTTTTCAGCGTGTGCGCGAGGTTTTTTCGACGTGGGAGGATTACTGCCGAAGGGCTGGGTTTTTGAAGTAGTTGTGTTTTAGGTTAAAGTTATTAGAGTGTTGTTGTGTTTTTTGGGGTTGTGCGCGTAAGAGGGTTTGTTTGAGGGGTTGAGGATTTGGTAGTGGTTGGGCGTGGCGTGAAGGTTTGGGTTTTTGCTTGTTTGTGTTCTTTGCTTATTTGGGTTGTTGTTATTATGTTGCCTTTGAATTTCCGGAGCTTTTTCAATGTTATTTCGGGTCAACCTGATTTTTACACGGGTAATCTGGGGATGTTTATGGCTGAGTCTGTGGGGTTGATTGCGCGTTTTTTTGGGGTTGTGTTGGCTTTGGCTGTTGGTTTTTTGGTTTGGGGTGGTCCTGATAGGTCGGGTTCGAGGGTTGAGCGTTTGGTGGAGGCTGCGTTGTTTTTGGAGGGTACTTATTTTGTTTTGTTGTTTCCGTCTGGGTTGTGGCGGATTAGTAATGGGGTTAATTTTGTGGGTGTGGCTTTTTTGCTTCGGGCTGTTTCTGCGGGGACTGTTCTTATGATGTTGAGTTTTAAGGTTCGGGGTTCTGCTGGTAATGTTGCCGTGTTGAAATGGGTTGGTGTGGCTGCAGTGGGTTATGTTGGGGCTTTGTGGTTTAATGTTGTTTTCAGGTGGTTTGATATGATTGCGATGTTGGGTAGTAGTTTTCTTTTGAGGGGTGCTGCGTCGTGGGGGTTTTTGGGTTCGTTGATTACGATGTCTTTAGCGGTGGTTTTCGCGGTGATTGGTGCGTTTCTTCTTGCGGGGAATAAGGGTGAGTCTGTTTGGTGGTTTGGTTTGTCTTTGATGATGGTGGGATTCCATTATGTTGTTTATTTGGCGTATTCGTTTTCTGCTGGTGCGTTGGAAAGTGCTTTTCCGTTGGATGTTTGGACGTTGCCGTTTATCGGCTTGGGTTTGAGTCTGCTGCGGATGAAAGCGACGAAGAATTTGCTGTGACTGTTGTACTCTAGTGCTCGGAACAGTCTATAGCCCCCTTTTAAATAGTTTCCATGTATAGAAGACTGGTTTTTGGCTGGGTCTGTTTTCTGTGGTCTACTGCTCTGAAGCGTCTACCCCCTCCCTTCTATATAGAGTGAAGCTCAGAGTGAATTGTATGTTCAATGAGGAGGGTTTGCTGGGGCTCTGGCGGACGAAAAGATTTTCGGAGAGAGAGTGAAAACCGTGTTGCTGCCACTTTCTTAAGTGGAATCGCCAAAGCACATTCAGCCATCCCGTTGTCGATGCAAACTAAAAAAGGGAGGGAAATTGATTTTGGTTTTTCAGATGCTTACTTTCGTCTCCTGAGAACAACTGCAACTGCTGCTATCACTGCGATGATGACTACTGCTGCGACTGCAACGTAGAGCATAGTGTTTGGATTTTCGCCTGGTTTCGGTGCCACCGTAACTGAAGGCGAAGCCGTAGGCGAAATTGTGCCCGTGGGCGTTGGCGTTGCGGTTGGAGATGCAGTGGGCAATGCCCCAGATTTGACGTCTACGCTTACGGCTGTTTGGACGCTTGAAGGCCAATAGGAATTCGAGCCTTCGAAGGTAGCTGTTATTGTGTACTTACCTGGAATCGTAGGGACCCACGCGTAACTGTATAAGCCGCTGGTTTCGCTGGTAACTGTTGCTATGTCGATTGTATTCCCGTTCGGGTCAACTGCAGTGAGTTTCACTGGTACTCCTTTGGCATCTGCTGGTTTCGGTTTCTGCATGTAGATGTATTCCATCCATTTGCCCATGCTTTCGTCGGAAACTGCCGGCACAACGCTAAACTCGCCACTTTGGACTTGCTGCTTGGCACCTGAGGATTGGTCTGTTACTTGACCTTGTATGACTATGCTTTGTCCTTGAGTTATGCCTTGCAATGGTGCTTCAACAGTGGTTTGGCTTGGTCCTTTGCCAACACTGTATATTTGGTTGTCGTAGTAATTGTAGTACACTAGGAAGCCGTCTGCAAGAATGCTAGTCGATGAACCTGGACCTCCTGCTTGACCAGCCCAGCCTAGCACGGTCCACAGTTCAGCTCCATTTGAGGCGTTGATGCAGCGTACTCTTTCGCCTTTGTATAGCGGGTAGTTGGGTGAGTGTTCATTGTTGAACGCGTAGACTTTTCCGTCTGCAATAGCAGCTATGAAGATGGGATAATTGCCCCAAACTGTTTCATCTCCGCTGTTAGTATTGTTGTACTTCCATAGCACGTTTCCATTCGCCATGTCGAAGCAAACAATTTCTCCGCCGAAGCCTTGCGTGTAGAGATTACCGTAAGCAACAAAGCCTAATTGACCGCCGCCTCTTCCACTGCCATAGTAGGTAAAGGCATTTTCGGCTCCTTTCACTGGACCCCACGCGAGTTCGCCTGTGTCAACGCTGTAGCCTAACCACTCAAAGGTCTCAATGTATGTGAGAGTCCAAACGCGACTCACCGGATCGACTGGTCCAAAATATGGCGTGATGAAATCTGGTGGCGCCGACATGTTCTTGACCCACAGCAGTGTGCCTCTTGACCCTGGTTTATCGCTTATTGCCCACATCGTAATTGGGTCTGGAGTCTTAATTAATACTCCACCCAACCATGCCAATGAACAGCTTGTGCCAATTATCACGTCGCCAGGAATAACTGAAACGATTGATGGCGCTGCCAGCCCTGACAAATCCGGAATTGTCACGTTCCATGAATACGCTTGGCTCATGTCAACTGATTTTCCGTTGGGTCTCCATTGCCATGCTTCAGAGACGGTCCCTTTCAGCGCGTGCAATCCCTGCTGCTCCATGGTGTTGTTCCACAATGCTAGCCAGCCTTTTCTCGCTGTGGCGTTGTAGTTAAGTACGTAACGTGTTATCTCGCCTTTTTTGGTGTACACTTCAAAGCCTGCTGGAACATTAGTCAAGTTGTATGCCCACTTTCCTGTGAATGCATCAAATCCCTGCCACGTAGTATTTGTTCCTACAGCTGAAGACTGCCACAGTATACCTCCGACGACGCCGTGTTGGTTAGGTGACTCGTAATTGTAGAGTTGACCGAATGTTGGTCCAGCAGTTTGAACAGTAGACGTAGTCGTGCTTGTCCCGACAAGCCCAGCAGTCACGATAACGCCGAGGTCGTCCCTATGCCACACAACCTGACCTGTGCGCAGATCAACACAAGTGTATCCTCCACCATTGTTTGAATGCCCCAGTGGTTCCTGATAGAAGAGATATCCGTTCATGATCATTGCGCTGGTGAATCGGCCTTCGTATGAGCCGCCTGAGTAGAAGCCTATACCAGGGATTTCAGTGGTTTCTCCGACTATGCCTCCGAACTCAATTGGCTTTGTCCACATGATGTGTGCGCTGCTAGGTCCGACGCCGTCCTTTTGCCAAAGGTTCTGTTGGTTAGGGTTTACCCAGCCAAGATAGGCTCCGCTCAGCCAGTTTGACGCAACGTTAGCCCAAGCACTGTTCTCTCCTTCTATGGGGCGCGTCCAGTACCCTGTTGGAAGCGGATAGTCTGGGATTTTCTGTATCTGTTCTTGCTGCACGGTTAGGTACGTTGTTGCCTCGCTGGGTAAGAAAGTGTCGTTCTCAAACGCACCACCACCAAATCTTGCAAGGGTTGCGTCTGTCCGGCTGACTACTACTCCTGTTTTCGGATTAACCAAAGTTAGCACTTGTCCGGAGTATTTGAACACGAATTTGTATGTGCCTACCTGGTCTGGCGTGTAAAGAGCGTACGTTGATCCAGTTGGATCGGATGCGTATGGACCGAGCTTTTGGGTGTTTCCGTTGGGTTTTGTTATTTCGATTGTGAAGTCGTGCCATCTGTCACCAGCCGCCCCGACTGCTGTTGGTGGAGCTCCATGAAGCCACACCACAATGAACATTTGCTCATTGACACCTATGGGGTTAGGTGAAACAACAATGTAGGCGTACGTTGGAATAGTCCATGCGGGAGTATGTGCAGTGGCCGCTGGCAACACTGCCATGAATGCCGATGTTGTTAGCAGCAGAACTAAAGCAGTAGTAATTAACGTTTGTTTTTTCGGAAATTTGCTGGTATGATTATGTTTCGTTAGGTTTTTCATTGTTTTTTTCTTCCTTAAAATTTTTTTAACTGGAAACATGTATTGTTGTCATCAATATATATAATTTCTGTAACTCTGCCTCAATCACTATGGAAAAAACGAACCGTCATGGCGGGCATCTGGCTGGTTTAGTCCCGGCGTCGCAAGTCTATCTTGCATAATTGCTTGTGAGCTACACAGCCTAATCGACCAAAAGAAGAAAGGAAAAGAGCAGCAGTTTTAGGGCTGCCATTTCTCTGTGAGATACTTGGGTATCTCTGAGCTGTCGCGTGGTCCCACTTGGACTTTCCAGCCTGTTAGTTCTTCAATTTCGCCGTTAATGCGTGAAGCTTTGGATGGGAAGATGAGTTAGCGGTGTTTGGATTTGGGTGTTCTGTGTTGGAAAAACAAATTGATGACTTTCTATAACTTTTTATCATTCTAGGCTTGTGTTGTCGGTTGTGTGCCCCCATTATTTGTAGAAGCTGCATACCGATAATGATTCTTGGGCAAACCTTATTTGGGTTAGAAATCAAATAGCACAAATCATGAACGAAAATGACATGCTTCTAAAAGTATACATTGGACAGGAAGTAAATTACTCGCGAGGCATTTTGTACAGGTTAAAAAACGACCCATTGTTTGATGAGAATGAGACCAAAATAATAAACTCCTTAGTCGGCAAGTCGCTCATAGCCGAAAAGCAGCCCTACACTGTGAAATCTATTATAACTCTAGTTACAACAAGAAGAGGAAAAGAAGAAGCAAGAAATCTGATTGATCAAATTCTAAAAAGTACGCCAACGTTGATTGAGGAAATAAGTAAAATTCCTAAAAGAGTTTTGGGTTTTCTCCTGCTAAACTTAGACGACAATTCATTCGAAAAAAGCAGAGAAGAGTTCTACTTTGACTGGAAAGAGTTCATATTGAACAGAACAAAAATCTTCGACTACGCTTTACAGCTTTGCAGCATACTTGAAAAATATAACCTAGCTGTTTCAACACATGATTACGTTTCGTCTAATGGCGGAAGAATTGATCCAGAAAAATATGTGATTCCTGACGAAGTTACAGATTACATAATTAAAAATCTTAGTCTAAGCCCCTTCACCAATGAGGAGAACAAACAAGCTCTTCTGTTCTACACGTTATTCACAATTGAAGACGACATTCTGCCAATAAAAGACGAAGAAAGGAGGAGAAATAGCTATTGGAATTTACTAAGGAGATTACCTTTCGGCGAGTCCGCAATTAAATCATTGGTCAGTCAATTCCAAAAAGAAAACATAACTACTGAATATTTGGAAATTGGAAATGAACGTTTTCTTTTTTCAGTGCTCGATGAGTCAAGATTCAGAATAAAACTAGAAAAAATGTTAGACGAATTCGTATCAGGAACGATGGAAGGAAAGAGAGCGGAATTGGAGCCAATCTCTAAGCCCTCTGAACTGCTAAGAACCCATTCGGAATTGTTTGAAACCATTGGAAATTTCGAAATGCGATTTAGAGAAGGACTCATAAAAGAAATGCGAACAGTCTACAAAGAAAACAAGTACGAATGGTATAACCAATTAAAGGAAATCAAAACAGTAGATGAAGAATCAGCGTTTAAAACAATGTATGATAAGCTTGAGTCGAGAAAAGCTGATGATGTAAGGAACAAGATATTGCCTGAAGCTGAGCTAATTTACTATGCGGATATTGTTGATTACAAGGACATCATACTGAAGAATTGGACCTTGTTTGAAAACAGATTCAATAGAATAGACATAGACAAAGAGAAATTTGAGCATGGCATGAACGAACTAAATAAAATACGAAGAAAAGTTATGCATATAAGAGACGTTAGACCCTTTGAATCGAAGACGTTACGTTTGTACATAACCCCAGAGTTGGAAAAGATTTTCAGTTAACTAATCTCGCTGGCTTCTGAGAACAACCTGCAATTAATCGGCAAGTAATAGCCGAGACATAATCCATGCTTATTTTTAATTGTTATAAATACAACATATTTCATAATTCTTGTTGTAGGGCTTCAGGACAAGGGTGAACTGCCGTGTTCAAGAAGAATGCAAATCAGCAAAAACAAGAAAGTTGGTATATAACAAGAGCGTTTCTTAAGCTAAGAGAAGCAAAATATTATTCAAGACTGGGAAAATGCGCAGAAGCCGTGAATAGCGCATTTGAATCCATAGAATTTTCCGTAAAAGCGCTCTGCAAAATATTGGATGTAAACTTTGATAGGAAGCATTTCGTTGACGAATTTACTGTAACTGTACTAGCAGAAAAGATCGGAAAAACTTGGACACGAAAAAGAGAAAGATTACTTTCCGTTTTACCAATAATTATGAGCTATTCCGACAGGTTACGAGAAATGTCTCGATACGGAATTGAGCGCAAGTACGTTGGACCTATTTCGCCTGATCAGATTTTTGGAAGAGATTATTGTGACAAAGTTCTGGAAGACGCAGAAACCTTATCGGACATTTTGTCACAGATTGAGAAAAGTCAAAAGTGGGCTATTTCAAAGCCTTTCAAAACTGGTGTGCTTAATGGTTTCTCAATAAACTCTTCCAAGGAAAAACCTTGCAAACCCCAGTCAACGTTTAATAATTCAGGTTTTTGGAGCGATTACTTTAGCAACCTTAAGCGAGGCGATTCACAGAAATATCAAGTAGAAAACATACCAACTAGGTCAATTAATGAAGAATTCGCTTTAATACTCAATCCTTATGGAGAAGGTTATCCTGAGGCTAACCTAAGCGCCAGAGACACTTATGAACAGATAAAAATATACATAGAAAATGGTGGAATATTTGTCAACAATGCGGGTTTCGCTTTCTTCTATTCGTGGGATCATTCTGAAGGCAAAGCAAAGCCTGTTTCAGAAGAAAGATATTTGTTGATACAGCAACAAGACACCAATATTCAAATCATTCCTGAATTAATCAGTTTTCAAGGCACCTTATTATACAGAGACTTTGGAGTGAGTGTAACATCTGACATAGCTGCACACACTGGTCCTCATGAAGTCAAACCCTTCCAAACGATTGATGACATATCCAGATTCGGCGAGTTACACCCGCCAACCTTAAAGGAGTTTAGGGCAATCAGAGTTGACAAAACAACGGCTGAGTGCATTCCTGTTTTAAGAGCTAAATGCGATCTGTTCGGA
>CAYGVV010000080.1:0-8132 GCA_964353395.1 uncultured Candidatus Bathyarchaeia archaeon
TTAAGGAAAGAGCTTGGCTACATGCCCACCGACATCTTGGGCGCCGTTCACATTGCTGAGCTTGAAGCTGAGAGCATGGCGCTTCTGAAACCGTACTTGGAGGAGATGGCTGGGCTGGTGCGCACCAAAAAAGTGTACCTGCATTGTAGCCGCGGAGAAGTCGAAGCGGAATGGCACGAGTCAGAGTTAGACGGCAAAAAAATCTACATAAACATCCACTGAGTGTTTTCTTCGCTTAGGTTTTCGTTTCTCTTTTTGAGAATAGATTGAATAACGCGGAATGGTTGCACTAAAAGTCACCACACATCTTCAACTGACCGAAAGTTTTATCCAATGATCCATGATTGTATACGCAAGGTATTGAAAATGAAGAAAAATCTGAAATCAAAATCAGCAGTCTCTATGATCGTCATCGCAGCCGTAATCGCCATCATCGTTATAGCAGGCGTCGTTGGAGCATATTACCTCACACTACCAAGCACCAACGCTTCGCCATCTCCCTCGCCAACAGCCACAGCCACTCCCGCAGTCTCACCTACTGAAACGGCAACACCAGCAGCATCTGCCTCACCCACATCATCGCCAACTATAAACCCAGTAGTGAACTTTAAGGCTGGAGCGTACGCCATCTACAACACAACAACGTACACCGTTGGAGCTACAACCGTTACAGGTCTCAACTTCACCATAGGCGAAGACACCTATAACGGAGCTGCATGCTGGACACTCACCACAACAGCCGGCAACGATACATCAAACGTAGTCATTGTCGAACGCATCAGCAAGAGCAACACAAGTGAGCTCTTGGGAAACGTAACAATGAAGATGTACCAAGACGGCGCTGTAGTCTATGAACAGGAATTCGACCCGGCAACAACCACCGCCACAGGCACTGGAACCGAAGAAATCAACCCGAATTCAATCATTGGCCAAGAAACAATCACCGTTGCAGCAGGCACATTCGATTGCATGAAAGCAAGCGTAACCTCAACAACAACGACCATTGATGACACAGTTACCACTGTGTGGCTTAGCCAAAACGTACCAGCATTCGGCATGGTAAAAGCGGAAGCGACAATTAGCGGTACACTATCCAGCACATTGGAACTCATTTCCTACGGCGGATACCCATAGCTAAATACGAAACGTTAGATGGCTAAACAACTCAGAACCCTACGACTAGCTCGCCTAGTCAACTTTTTTCCACTTTAACTAGCACCAGCGTATCATACGCACCGCAAGCTCTATATTTAATGCTGGAGTTTTTTCAAAACAACGCCCTGAGGGCCGGTAGATCAGTCTGGTATGATCGCCGCGTTCGCAACGCGGAAGCCGGGGGTTCAAATCCCCCTCGGTCCACCACCTTGGGTGATACATTCGCAACACGATTTTTCAGAATACCGCTGCCTTTCTCACGGAGAACTTTTTACCTCTTCATCACGGTAACAGTTTGCAGTGAATCTTGGAGTGCAGATGCAGTAGAACACCAAGTCAGTTTTTCCGATGTTCTTTATTCGCTGAGATGTACCAGCTGGGATGATAACTGTGTCTCCTTCGTTGACTTCAGTGGGTTCAAGGTCGCCAACGTTAACTTTGCCCTTTCCTTTTGCGATGAGGTATATTTCTTGGACTCCTTCTAGATGATGCACCTTTGTCGTGACTCCAGGCTCCACTATAGCGCGTGCAATTGACACTTTCTCATCCTCAAGTGAGCCCCAGTTTTCAGCTATGTAACAGCGTTCAGGCGTTAAATACTCTTTTAATGAATTAGCTTTCACGATCTTGGGTTTCGTGGTCTTCCCTCACGTTAACTTAGCCGTCAAGAATGTTTGATAAATAGGATTCGCAAAAAAGAAATTGTGATGGAAGCCTTCTCCTTTTCTCCCACCTTTCTCAAATCAGTCTAATGCTGAGTATTTATAAAATGTTTGTGTCGAAATCGGAATATGTCGCATTATCAATGCTCTTCGGCTTGAAGCAGATCTGACCTGTCGCTGGTTACGCGGTCAACCCATTTCCACGGCTTTTTTGAAACTGCGGATTGTGTTTTCTGGCTCGTAGGCTCTGGCGCCTCTGTGCCCTATCTTTAGCATAGTAGACTGCTGGGCTGTTGAAAACTTATATAGGTTTACGCCGCACACAAACGTTTAGTGAAGCAAGCATGAGTTCTGAAGAAACGATTAAGATGAAACCCATTGGTTTCGTGAGAACCCAAGCTGTTGGCGACGAAGTTAAAGATAAAAGTCGAACTTCAGAGATCGTAATTAATCCAGAATTGACTCAAGCGCTAGAGGGTATTACTGGTTTTTCGCATCTGTTTGTCCTGTTTTGGCTCAGCGAAATCTCAACTGAGCAGCGCAAGATGCTGAAGGTGCATCCGCGAGGCAGAAGAGACTTGCCCTTGCTCGGCGTGTTCGCAACGAGAACTAACCTTCGCCCTAACCCGATTGGGCTGACGTTAGTTGAGCTTGGCAATGTGGAAGATAACGTTTTGACTGTTCGCGGTCTCGACGCGTTCAACGGAACCCCTGTTCTGGACATAAAACCGTACGATTTCTGGGACGAGGCTAAAGACTCCAAAGTGCCCAAATGGTGGGCTAAGCTGGAATCTGAAAAAACTCGGAAGCCTTAAGTCAGAATTCTGTTCGGAGCCGTTCCGTTCGCTGCGCACATCATGACGTTTCAATGCTGTATCTTGTTTCTGCCGCTTTTGCAAGTTCCTTCCTGAGCTTCTCTCCCTTCAGATCAGACTTTTTCATGTCCGCTAGCTCATCAGCAAACGTTGCGTCGTTGACGGCAGTCCGAAGCCAGTTTTCAAAGTCTCCCCTGTAAAGGTGAAACTCTAACGAGGATGTATCGACTTTCTTGATTAACTCGTAGAAGTTTTTTATGCTTGCGGCTGACAAGCCTGTAGGTTGACCGATTCCGTTGTAGAAGTGAAACTCCATAATCGCGGCAACTGCTGTTATGGCTTTGAGTGCGTTTTTTCCCTTTTCAGTTATGCCGTAGCCGCTGCCGACTTTCTTGACGAAACCAGATTTCACAAGTTCCTGCACCTGCTCCATCGTTTGGCTCGGCGTTAACCCCACAATTCTTGCGAACTGGTTCATGTCCATGCGACCTGTGACTTCGCTCATGAACCTCAAAGTCTTCAATTGTTCTTCATTCAAGAAATTCTCCCTCAACACGCTTACTACTCTTGCACGGAACCTTAAATGTGTTGACACGCCAATCGCCAAGGCGAAAAAGGGAACGGTGCGCGGAGGTAACGGGGCATGCTTCGTCTCTAGTGCTGTTTTTGACTTATGACTAGTGCTTGGAAAAGACTATAGCTCCCTTATTTAAAGACTGAACTGCTTGTTCAATGAGGTCGGGTTTGCTGGGGCTTCTGGCTGATGGAAAGGTTTTCGGAATGGATTGAAAATTCTGTTGCTATCGCTTTTTGGTTTAATCGTTAGAAGCAGATTCAGCTATTTCTCCAAGAAGGTGCTATAATGTAACTAAAAAAAGAAAAGAGTGTTGTTGTTTTTAGGTGTTTACTTGCGTCTTCGTAGGATTACTGCGACTGCTGCTATGGCGATTATGATGACTACTGCTGCGATTGATATGTATACTGCGGCGTATGGGAATTCACCCGGAATAGGAACGGCTGAAGGCGAAACTGTCGGAGCTGCAGTTGCAGTCGGTGTTGGCGTGGCTGTCGGTGCTAAAGTTGGGGTTGCTGTTGGCGTGGCTGTCGCTTGCGCTGAGGAAACGCCTACGGCTGTTTCTGCAGATGATGACCAGTAGGAGTTTGATCCTTCGAAAGTGGCGACGACAGTGTACTTGCCTTCCACAGGCGCATTATTCCAAAGGTAACTGAAGCAGCCTCTTGTGTCGCTGGTGGCTGTGCCTATGTCCATCGAGTTGCCGTTAGGGTCAATAGCTGACAGCTTTACTGTGACACCGGTTGCGTCTGTTGGCATTGGCTTTTGCATGTGAATGTATTCCATCCACGGACCCATGCTTTCGTCAGACATTGCTGGAACAACGTTGAATTCGCCAGTCTGTACCAACTGTTTAGCGCCTTCGGATATGTCGGTAACGGTTCCTTCGATCAGTATGCCTGAGCCTTTTGTAGCTACTTTCGGCGACGCTGTCACAGTGGTGGCGCTTGGTCCTTTGCCGAGGCAGTAGATTTGTCCGTCATAAGCGTTGAGGTAAACTAAGCAGCCGTCTGCGACTGGCCATGCTCCTGAACCGAATGAGCCTATCTCGCCCCATCCCATTAAGGTCCATATTTCCGCTCCAGTTGTGGCGTTGATGCAGCGTACTTTTTCGCCCTTCCACATTGGCGAGGTAGGTGAGTGTTCACTGCTGAAACAGTAGACTTTTCCGTCTGCTATAGCTGCGATGAAGAGGGGATAATAGCCATACGGACTGTCGAGACCGCCGAAAGTGCTGTTGCCGACTCCGCCGTTGCCGTAGGTCCAATCCAAGTTTCCAGTCCTAGTGTCGTAGCAGTAAAGGAATGAGCCGTAACCGCCCGTCGTGTATAGTTTGCCATAAGCACAGTAACCCTGTTGTCCGGGAGTTCCGATCATGCCAAAGTAGGCAAAGTCTGCTGGAGTTCCAACTGGACCCCACAACTCGTTTCCACTATCAATGTCGTAGGCTAGCCACTGCATAGTCTCTTTGTCTGTCATGGTGAACACGCGCTGTACTGGATCCACTGGTCCCATTGATCGGGTGATGTTGCCTGCTGGTGCTGTATAGTTCCTTATCCACAACACTTGACCTCTTGAGTTTGGCTTCAGGCTTACTAGGAATACTGTACGTGGTTCTGGACTTCCGTATCCGCTGAAGAACCCAGCAGTGGTTGGGCTGGTGCCGGCGCTGCCGAGTAAGAAGTCGTCAGGGGCTACGTAGTTGATGGTTGCTCCTGCAGGTAATGTTGTTGACAACGTCACGTTCCATGAGTAGGCTTTGCTCGAGTCGATGCTTTTGCCAACAGGTCTCCACATCCAAGCATCTGAACCGCTTGCTCCTGATCGTTCATCTGGTGCAGCAGTATTGTTCCATAAGGCCAGCCAAGTAGAAGGACCATAGGGGATAGCTCCGCCAAGTGTTGCCATTAGCATCTCTCCGTTTGGACCGTATGCAGCGTTTCCTACGGCTGCGAAAAAGCCGGCCATACTTCCTGCTGCGTTGGTCAGATTGAACACGTTGTTTCCGGTGAGTGGGTCATAAGCTATCCATGTGTAAGACGCACCAGACATGGTATAGGTTGTTTGGACATTCCAGAGGTATCCGTTCATGATAACGCCGTGTTGGTTCATTGACTCGTAGTCGTAGAGTTGGCCGAATGTTGGAGCATATGATGTTATGTAGAAGCCGCTACCTGAGACCGGATAATTCTTGTACCATAGTTCTTCTCCAGTTTGCAGGTCTACGCAGAGGAAACCTCCACCAGCGGAATTGTCGGCGAAGGGTAACTGGTAATAGAGTCTTCCTTGCATAATCAGTGGACTGCCAAATTCGCCTTCGTATGAAAGCCCAGTATAGTAGCTTACGCCAGGGATGCCAGTTTTGCTTCCTCCGACAACGCCTCCGAACTGAAGCGGCTTTGTCCACATTATGTGCGGACTGTTTGGAGCTGAACCGTCAGGTTGGGTAACGCCAACAATCTGGGGTGCACCTAAATAGTTTGATGCAACGGTTGCCCAGTTGGTGTTCTGCCCTTCAATTGGTCTTGTCCAGTAGCTGGTTGGAAGCCCATAGTCTTGGACCGGAATAAGTGGTTCTTGCTGCACAATGAGGGTCATTTCGGTGCTGCTGCCTAGATAAGTATCGTTGACGAAGGCATTGGTTGCATCGCCCGCCAGTCCGTTTTGAGGATTATACAGTGATGCGGTCTGTCCAGGGAAAGTGAATTTGACGGTGTATTCGCCGACTTGAGTAGGCGTGTATGAGGTGAAAGCTGTTGACTCTGCGTATGATGTAAACGGACCTTTCTTGTCAACTTTTCCATCAGGTCTTGTGATCTCAATTCTGTAGTTTTGCCATCTGTCGCCCTGAATACCCATTGCTGATGGCGGAACCTTGTCAATCCACATGACTATTTCCACGGGCTGGTTGACGCCGACAGGGTTAGGTGCAACAGAGACATAGGCAAATGTTGGAATATTAGTCCATGCCGGTGTATGCGCGTTAGTGGTGGTAGGCAAAGCAAAAAACATTAAGGTAGTAGTTAACAATAGAATTAAAGCTGTTGTAGTGATTGTTTTGGTTTTTTTGATTTCCATTTTTTAATCTCCAATGAATTTTTCGTTATGTTATTCATTATCATTTTGTATTTAACATTTTCCGATACTCGTAAGAATAATCGCGGAAAACGCCCCAACTAAGCTGCAAAGACATAGTAGGCTACTCATAATTCCTGCAAAATATCTCCGATTTTAGTCTTTTCTAAATATTAAAAAAACAATGCGCTCGGGAAAACTGAATGTCCGCAACGGGGTTGGCTCCAGTGCGGACACAAGGATGTATAGAATGGAATGCCATTCACAACATCGCCACTCGGGTCTAACCCATTAATATGGCAGGGAAGAAACGGAAATTAAAACATTTTATGTTGGTCTCATGGGATTTCATGTAGCTGGCTAACGGAAATTGCCCATGTAACAGGTCATTCAGCTCATTTTCTAAGCTTCAGCACGTAGTTCTTCTTTTTGGCGGCTTCATTTAGCATTGAGTGCATTACTTTGGCTTTCTGTTTAAACTCCAGTCCATTCGATTCCTCCCTGGCCTGTCTCAAAACCGTTCCAAGTTCCCCGATTTCCATGACGGTTGCGGCTACGCAGTATAAGCTTTTTGAGCGGCCTTCATTGAATTCTGAGAGCATCTCTCTTAGAAGTTGCTCTCTTGTTTTCTGTTGTTTCTCGAACTCTGCTAATCCGTTTTTCTCAATTAGGGCAATGTTGTTTTCGAGTGTTTGATAACTTATGATTGAGTCGAATTTTTTGCCCCTTTCCCTGTGTTTTCTCCACTTCTCGCAAGCTTTGTTTTCTTCACAAAATCCGCAGAATTCTATGCCCTTCTTTTTGACCGCGCAGTTTAGGAAAGGGCAAGCTGCACCCATTCTGTATTCGCTTTTACAGCCTGGGCATCTGCTTTTAGTCTCTCGGTAGTAGGCTGGGCAGAGCCTGCAGGAGAGACCACAGACTCCAATTTCGACGTGGCTGATTTTCATTGAGGCTTCACGCTGCGAGTGTTTCTTGTGATGGCTATTGTGTTGCGAGGTCGTTTAAAATTTTCGCGTCTTTATGTTTAGCCAAGCGAATAAAAAAATGGTACGAAAAAGTTGTGGATGTTATTTTGTCTGTTGCCTTGCTCTCTTGGTGAGGGCGACTGCACTTATTATGACAGCGGCAATTACGACTGTTATTGCGATGACATACAGGCTTTCAATCGATGTACCTGTGCCAGACTCTGGTTCAGACTCTAATGAGGCTGATGGCGATGGTCACTCTTCAAGCGTCATCATAAGAGAATTAACTGCTGCGAGTTACAGTAACTATTAATTGTTTTCCACCCCAATAAGCCAGTTGGATGCGTCATGGAGAACGTCGCGGAAAAACTCAAACGAGTCGGACTCACCGAGTACGAAGCCAAAGCATACTTGGCGCTTCTGAACACGCATCTATGCACCGCCTCGCAGGTTTCGCTGAGGTCAAGTGTGCCCCGGACGAAAATCTACGCTGTGCTGGAGGCGCTGAAGGAGAAGGGTTGGGTGCGCATCTGCTCGGGCGTGCCGCTGTTGTTCAAAGCTGTTGACCCGCTCACCGTCTTCGAGCAAATCAAAGAAGACTACACCAAATTCCTCGACGTTGCTCAGGTGACGCTTAAAGAAAAGGTGAATTGCATGAAAGAAAAATTTGTGATAAAAAAATTCGATGTAGGTTTGGAAGGATTAAAAGAGGCTATAAAGAAGGCTAAAACCGTGGAAATCAACAACGCCACCACAGGCTTCATCAAGAATATGGCTGGAGTCTTTAGACCAGACGCCAAAGTCAGAGTGCTCCTTTTCCCAAGCGAAACCAAGCCAGTCAACATGCAGAATGTAGAGTTTAAGCAGGCTGAAGTTGCCATTG
>CAYGVV010000081.1:0-7940 GCA_964353395.1 uncultured Candidatus Bathyarchaeia archaeon
CGCCTTTTTATTATGAACGTGAACCTGCACGCGCACGCTGCGTTGGGACTGGAGCTTGCTATTCCAAAATTCATCGCTGACAAACCAGCCGTTGGCCCTCAAGGGAAAACCGCAGGCAACTACGGCGACTTCGCCTCGGAAAGCCGACTCTTGGCTTCGCTCGCCATCGAAATATACGCTGACGAGAGTTCAATGAAACCCATCCTCAACCCAGAACTAATCATCAAAGTCAATAGTGAGACCCTTGCAGACGAAAATGCCCGCGTAACACTCCTGAAAGCTCATAGCTTAGCAGCAGATAGGGGAATCGTGTATTTCGCCAGCACGCTGCAAAAAGAAGGAAAAAACGCTGCTTTCTCTGCTTCAGGAGTCAAGTTTGAAGCGGATTTGGCGGAGGACTGGGAAATCGACACGTTAAGAACTGGCTGTTTGGGATATGTAACAGTCAACCTGCCTAGAATTGTTCACGAAAGCGAAAAAGACCGAGCCAAGTTCTTTGACATATTGAAGGAAAGGTGCGAACTGGCAGCGCGCGCTTTAGGAATCAAACACAGGGCACTGAAGCAGTATGGAAAAAGCGTTTTGCCATTCATGACGCAGAGCACAAACGGAGATACCTACTTCAGGCTGGAAAACTGCATCAGTATAATAAACTTTGCAGGGTTCAAAGAAGCCGTAGAAAGCTTCACTGAAAAAAGCATGAGCCACGAGGAAAGCCTCAAGTTCGCAGAGGAAACAGTGCAAAACACGCTAGCTTTTGTCCACAAAATGGGAAGGAAACATGGGAAACGCTTGTTCCCCGCTATCCTGCATAGTCCAGAAGCCTCTGCTCGACTAGCGCAGTTGGACATTGAAAAGTACGGAATTGCAAAGGTTAAGTTTTCAGGAACCCGAGAAAAACCCTTTTACTCCACCACGCGGAGAATGCAGCTTCAAACGGGCAATTTCCTCTCTGTAGCCTCGGAGCAATTGGATGTTGAGCGAAAGTTGAAAGGCTTGAACGATGGCGGAAACCTAGTTATCATAGAAATGAACGGCGTGGAAAACAAGGCTGAGGAACTCATGAAATTCTCAGCGCAGTTGATGGAGAAGCAAGCCGTGGAATTCTTCACTTACAACCGCAGAGTCACGTACTGTTCCAACTGCCGCAAAAGCTGGTTCGGCGACTTGCACAAGTGTCCTTCATGCGGGTCAATGGGCACGTTGGTGACGTTCGACAGGTTTAGTTCCACTTAAGCTAAAGCATTATTTGACTGATCCTAAAACCAGCGCTAGCAATGCCATTCTGACGACGATGCCGTTCCAGACCTGCTGGAAATAACGCGCTTGCGGTGTGTTGTCGACTTCTGCGGCGATTTCGTCCAAGCGTGGCAGAGGATGAAGAATTATCAGGTCTTTTTTGGCGTTGCTGAGAGTTTTTAGGTCTATTCTGTAGGCTCCTTTGACTTTGGCATACTCTGCTTGGTCTGGAAAACGTTCCTTTTGAATTCTGGTGACGTATAGAACGTCTATTTGCGGAATTATTCTTTCGAGGTTTTGGGTTTCCGCCACTGGAATCTTGTTCTGAATGGTTCGGAGCACTTCGCGTCGCATCCTCAGGGATTCAGGTGAGATTAGGGTTAATTCGATGTTGTAGAGCGAAAGCGCGTATGCAAGCGAGTGCACCGTTCGTCCATAGCGCAAGTCGCCGACTAACGCGATTTTTAACCCGTCTATCTTTTTTTTCTCCTTCTGAATGGTGTACAAGTCCAAAAGAGCTTGCGTCGGATGCTCTTCAGCGCCGCTGCCAGCGTTAATTACGGGGATCTTGGCGAATTCCGCGGCTAGTTTCGCTGCGCCTTCCAAAGGATGCCGCAGTGCGATGATGTCTGCGTAGTTTTCCACCGTGCGAATGGTGTCGGCGAGGTTTTCGCCTTTCTTGACACTGGTGATTTCTGCGTCGCCGAAACCTATGGTGGAACCGCCAAGTTTGAGCATGGCGGCTTCGAAGCTTAAGCGTGTGCGTGTGCTGGGCTCGAAGAATAAGTTGGCGAGGATTTTTCCCTTTAGCATGTCTGAGCCTTTTTTGGCGAGGGGTTCCATTGTTTGGCTGATGTTTAGGATGTAGTTGATTTCTTCGCGGGTGAAATCTTCGATTGAGGTTATGTCTCTTCCTTGGAACTCCAAACAGGGCACCTGAAACAAAGAAGCGTTGCACTGCTAAATAACACTTTTTATGCGGAGATTCGTTGCTTTTCTTAGGCAGGCATTTTTTTGGTTTTCATTGGAGAAAAGTGCGGTTTTGTCCGCTGTGTATGCTCTGTGTGCTGGGTGGTTTTTGAAAAGTTAATTAGCTTGGAAGAACAACGCCGTTTAACAGGTGAGAAAAGCACTTGTCTCCCACGGAATTTGTTGATTTGAGAAGCGACACAGTTACGTTGCCCACAGAAGAGATGCTTGAGGCGATAAGGCATGCGAAGTTGGGTGATGACGTTTTCGGCGAAGACCCAACAGTTAACAGGCTGGAAGAGATGGCTGCTGAACGGATGGGCAAGGAAGCGGCGCTTCTTGTGGCGAGCGGTACGCAGGCGAATCTGGTTTCTTTGATGAGTAACGCGAGACGTGGCGAACTTGTCATATTGGAGTCTGAGTCTCATATTTACTGGTACGAAGTTGGCGGAGTGTCAGCGATTGCTGGGCTGCTGCCTTGGACGGTGAAGAGCCAGTTTGGAGCGTTTGATCCGCGAGATGTTGAGGCTGTGATTAAGCCGAGGAATATTCATTTTCCTGAGCCTGCGCTTGTGTGTGTTGAGAATACGCATAACCGTCATGGCGGCACAATTGTTACGCCGAAGCAGCTTGGAGCGATAAGTGAGGTTGTGAAGGAGCATGGTTTGCGGTTGTACATGGATGGCGCGAGGATTTTCAATGCTGCTGTGGCGTTGAAGTTGGATGTGCGTGAGTTTACGCGGCACGTGGATAACTTGATGTTCTGTTTGTCTAAGGGTTTAAGTTGTCCTGTTGGCTCGTTGGTGGTTGGCACGGCAGAGTTCATTGAGAAAGCGAGGAAGACGCGGAAGATTCTGGGCGGTGGAATGCGGCAAGCAGGAATCATCGCTGCACCTGGGATTGTGGCGTTGGAGAAACTCGTGGACCGTTTGGCGGATGACCATGCTAATGCGAAGCGTTTGGCCGAAGGCTTAGCCAAGATAGACGGGATTTCGGTTGACATGGAGAGGGTGCAGACGAACATAGTTCTCTTTGACATCAGCGGCTTGGGAGTGGCGGATGACCAGTTCATCTTGAAGCTGCAGGAGAAGGGGGTGCTCGCGTTGACGCACGGCAAAAACGTTGTGAGAATGGTTACGCATAGAGGAATCGAGAGGGAACACATTGAGAAGGCGTTGGCTGCGGTTGAGGCTGTGGCGAGGGAATGGCGTTTGAGTGCGAGTGATTGAGTGCTCTGATGTGTTGTTTTTGTCTTATAACCCTCTGTAAATAGATTCGATCTATGCTTGACTGGCGTAAAGTTGGGGGATACTAGCTGCTCGGAAAAGACTATAGCCCCCTTATATATAGGCAGAAAAGTGAGTTATGTTTCCTTCAGATTTGTTGGTGTTGTTTTGTGTGTGCTTGTTTGGGCTGTCCTGTTTCTTTCGTTTGATGTACATGCTTTGCTTTTATGGCAGAAACAATATAACCCTTCCCCAAAGAAGTACCCACATAAAACGGTTTAGGGGGCTTAAGCGCGGTCACTGCGGTCGGATTACGCCCAGTGTAGTAGCTAAAAACAGCACGTATATGAACAGGAATATTGCGCCTTCTCTCCAACCTATTTTCTCTCGGGACAGGAAATACCAGAAAAACAGGTTCGTAATTATTGAAAAAATAACCAGATTTTGGAAAACACTCACATCCATTTCAACAGGGGAACCAACAAGTGCAGGAACAAAAAAAGTGATTCCCAGAATCAACGTTATGTTCACGAAGCTGCTTCCAATAATATCTCCAAAAGCAAGAGTTGGATGACCTTTAAGAAATGACTTCAAATCTAAAGTGAGTTCGGGCAAGCTTGTGCCAAAAGCAATTATTGTTGCACCTATCACCGTTTGAGGAATTCCAACCGATTCAGCAATTGACACGGCAGATTCCACAAGAAAATAAGCACTTACAACAACTCCAAGAACACCTGCGACAGTGAAGACTAAGTATCGTTTCATTTTGTTTTTCTCTTCTTGAGAGACTTCACCGTTTTCGGAGGGCATTCTCACTGTTGATAATTTATACATGTAGCCGACAAATATGAACAGCAAAACTAAGCCTACAACCCATGTTGCGGTAGAGATGTAAATCAAAACCAAGGGAATTATGGAAGAGATGAAAAGGCCAAAATGGATACTGCTTAGTTCTGATTTGGCAAAAGAGGGGATGCAATTAATTCCGTTGGAACCATTTGACCCGCTGGATTTTCGAGGTCTTCTCAAATGAAGAATGATTGCAGCTAAGCCGATAATTACACAAATATTCACTATGTTTGAACCTAAGACGTTTCCAACAGAGATAGCTACTCCAGTGCCTGATGTTGCCGCAATGACTGCCACGGTCAATTCAGGCAAAGAAGTGGAAAAAGCGATCATGCTGAAGCCGACAGAGGTTTTTCCAAGCCGAGTGATGTTAGCAACTTTTACGGCGTTACCAATCGTTAGGTTACTTGCCCAGTTCAGGACAAGGAAAGAGACAGCGATGACCAGTATGTCAACCGCGAATCCCGTCAGCAGTATTTCAGCTAAGCCTTTTCCCTCCCAGACTCTCCTAGCGTCTTCTCACAAACATTTTCTCCGTGGAAGTTAACCTAACTACATCGCGCCATTCTAATATTTTTTGTCACTCGGAACACACGTCAGAGCAGCCTTGAATCCTGAAATAAACCTGAATTAGGCTTCTTACCGCATCGTGCAGTGGTTGGTCGGTTGGATAAAACTTTTATGAATACGCCTTAAGAGCCTTCTGAATCCTGCGTTATCCCAACACATCGTCAGTTTTTGTGTGTGTGGGATTAAATTTTAATCCCAAACCCAAACCCGTACGCAGGTACGCATACCCATACGCCTACTCCTGCATATACGTGTGTATGCCGTCACTCAGTCACTCACTCAGTCAGTCACCAACGCACATAAAAAAAAGTAAAAAACGCGCAAATCAATCCATTAGCGTGCGCTAATGTTTAATACAGGCTTTTAATGTACCAGTTTGATTACAGAATGGACGTATTAAGTACAACAAAAACAGTCTATCTTGACCAGAAGGGCTGGATTGACTTAGCCAAGATTTATTATGGGAATCCGTCGAAAACTGAAAAGATAGTGCTAGAAAAAATCTTACAAGCTTCTGATTCAGGAACTGCAATTTTTCTAATTTCGATAGCAAATTTTTCTGAAACTGCTACAATCTCAAAAGAGCGTTGGAGAAAAGAGTTAGCATCATTAATTGTTAGAGTTTCAAAATATTATACGATTCTGCCTTACATAGATTACGCTATTGACCTCGAAGCTGAGAATTTAATACTGAAAATGTTGAATTTATCCCTAATTAACATTCGAGAGCAATATGTAGGAAAAGGCTTTGCACGATTGATGGGTGGAAAACCTGAAGCTACTTCTGAGAAGATTGATAAAAAAATCTTAGCTGAAATAAATCAAAAAGCATCTGAAGAACTGGATAAGCCAGAGACTTTAGAATATTTTATGTCCACTCAATATAAAAACGACGAAGAAGAGAAGAGGACTATTAAAGATATTAAAACATTAGAAAGGATAAGAGAAAAAATTAAAGTCATAAAAGATAATGATTTACGACGAACAGCATTTATGTTACAGAATTTTCAGGCAACTGTGATGCCTATAATAGTAAGAAAACTCTATGAAATACAAGCGCCCAAATTTTTTGCGAAAAAAATGTTTGAGAATTTTAACATAGATATTTTTCTTGAAAATTTTCCTACCGCATTATGTTTCTTTACGCTTCTATTTCAAAGAGACCAACAGTACCACCGAGCGATACAATCCAACGATATGGAAGATATTTGGCATCTAACGCTAGCAATCCCTTACTGTGATATTGTAGTGACTGAAAAAATGTGGACAACGATAGCTAAGCAATCAAAGTTGGACAAGAAATGCAGTACCACAATTTTATCCTCATTAAATGAATTGGGTAAATATCTTAATTAAATAATGAAGTAAGGTAGCGCTTACAAATCTTTAGAACGTAATATTGTGATACCTACTCTGGGTATCCAGTCTTTCTTTTCGTTTCTCAGATACTTCGCAAACAAAAGAGCCATTTCGGAGCAGTCGTAAAGTGTGTGTGGGTATTAAAATTTAATGCCATTAAAGCGAACTGCTACTTCTGCCCTTCTCTCCAAGTTTTCTCTCCCCGAGGACAGCAATTTAGCGATTTTAAGGGATGGTTTTCGGTCTAAGGTCAGCACCACATTTTGGGCAGAAACTGACATCAGAATCGATTCGATTATTGCATCTTGGGCAAATAATCAGATATTTAGCTGGTGCTGTATTGACTGGAGCTTGGTATTGTGGTTGAGGGGGACCATAATACGGTTGCGAGGGTTGAGCATAGTAAATTTGTTTAGGTTCGGATGACGTTGCAAGTCCTACGATGAGCATAATAAAGCCAACAAATCCGCAAACTATTCCGAATAGTGTGAAGATTATCGTGAAGAATAAAAAGATTCCAACAAACATTACGAAGAGTCCTCCGATAATTAACCCAGCTCTCATTTTAGAATTCCCCCTGAATTTCTTTGAAATCCCTCTATGTTTAGTTCTTGGATATAAGACTTATGAAAATAGGTTTCACTGGACTTGTTTGTAGCGCGCATGCGTGTTCCTAAATTCGTAATAAGTTGAGTCTCGCACCTCTTATTGGGGTGAGCAATGAAGAGATACGAGACTCTAGAAACCCTGTTTAGCAGGGTTGATTTATCCTTTGCCCAGAAAGTGTTAAACGAGCCCTTCCACGCGGTTGGCTCTCGAGGTAGACCGCCAAGAAAACCTCTTGGACTTTTCAAAGCGCACCTGCTGAGGCGGTTAAGGCACATTCCAAGCGACAGAATGCTTGTAAGGCAAATGTGGAAAGACCCGCGACTGAAAAAAATATGCGACATAGAAGCAAATGAACCTCCCTACGGCATTGCAGTTTTGTCCAGGTTCAGAAACAAAGTAGGACCTGAAAGGATGAGTCGAATCGTAGATCAAGCCGTTGAAGTGCTTGTTAAGAAAGGAAGAATCAAGGGCCAAGCTCTTGCGTTGGATTCAACTTTTATTAAAGCTTACAGTCGCCGAAACCTTGACAATCGCACGGGCTATAGCGATCCCGAATCAAGAATAGGTAGAGCAGTCAAAGCCAAAGACTTAGGCTATCGGCTTCATTTGGCAGTTGACACCAAGAGCGAACTGCCCATTGCAATGATACTGGTCTCGGCAAACGAGAATGAGAAGAAACACTCCATAGGACTGTTTGAGAAAGCTTCAAAATACGTAAAGCCAGATAAGCTCTTGGCAGACGCTCAGTACAGCGCCTCAAACCTGCGGGAAACAGCCATGACGCAAGGAACGCTGCCGGTTATTCCGTACCCGAGAAACCAGTGCAAAGGCGTTAGAGGCATTCTCAGGGTTGACAGGAAATTCAGGAGTCATGGACCTCAAAAATTCAGGAGAGCTTACAAGAAACGGGTGGCGGTAGAACGAGTTTTCAGTCGGCTCAAGAATTTGACAGGCTTAACGCAGCATAATCTGCGAGGATTAGCCAAAATCACGTTTCATTCCCAGCTCTGCGTCATAGCGATGCTTCTAGTAGCCCAAGCAGCAGTCAACACGCACAAAATAGGCAAATCAAGGAGCATACGATACTTCGCAAACTAATTTAGGAACAGCCATGCGCGC
>CAYGVV010000082.1:0-7820 GCA_964353395.1 uncultured Candidatus Bathyarchaeia archaeon
CGTCTTCTACCGCAAAGTGGCTCTGTCTCTTAATTTTCTCGAGGCTATTGTTTCTGCCACAAAAACCAAGCATATACGCCAAATGAAAGAAACAGAACAACCCAAACAAGCACACACAAAACAACACCAACAAATTTGAAGAAAACATAACTGACTTTTCAGCCTTTATATAAGGGGGCTATAGACTGTTCCGAGCACTAGAGTTCTCTCTCCCAACAATCAAACCTAAGTCTACACTCAGGTTGAATCTATATATAGAGGGGGTATAGAAGAAAAATCGCACATCAGCACAATCGCTTATTCAAGGTCTATTCTGAGCAGTTGATTTTCTGGCATGGATGCAAGTTCGCTGGCGAGTTTTTCTGTGAGCATTTGCTCCGCATGTTTCTTCTTCAGCTCCGTTGCCATTTTTGGCTTTAGCGTTATCTTCACGGTTTGGGTTACGCCTTGTTTTGAGAAGCGTACGCAGATTTCCTCTGAGTTTTTTATGGTTAAGCGTTGGTTGCCCACCGTGCATGTTGTCGAGACTTGGATGCCGTCAAGCAGGCACGAATAAGGCGGAAAAAACGGAACGTTCGCTTCTGCCCTGAGAAGAGTGCACTCTTCATTGGAAACGCCCAGCGCCTTCTTGGCTGCCATGCCCATTTTTACTCCGATTACTAGAAAAGGACCTAAATGTCCATGAAATTTCCGAGCGTCATTTATCATTGACTGGAGTTCCTCAGGATTCTGCATTTCATATGCCTCGCAATAGCCTTAGCTATATCTCTTTGGCGGTTCCGTTTTTCTTTTTCGGCGCAACCGCAACACCAAGCACGAACGCGATGATTGCTGCGTCCAAGTAGCCGTTGAGGATGTGCATTTCTTCGCCTCAGTAACACTTTCCAGTATTTTTGTGTTACTGAAAATATAAAAGCTTTTAGGTAGAAAACGCCACTTTTCCTCAGTGACCCCAATGACAAAAATCACACGTGTAGGCGTAACTTTCCCACCTGAACTGCTGAAGGATTTCGACAAAATCATCAGCAAAATGGGCTACGAAAGCCGCAGCAAAGCCATTCAGGACGCTGTGAGATCGTACGTTTCGGAACGGAAGTGGCTGCAGGAAGAAGCCAACGTCGAACAAACAGGCGTGCTCTTGATGGTTTATGACCATGAAGCACGTGGGTTAGAAAGCGAATTAACCGAGATTCAACACCACCATTCCTCACTCGTCACATCCACGCTGCACATACACATCAGCGAACACGACTGCCTAGAAGCCATTGCGGTGAAGGGCAAAGCCGCAGATATCCGCCACTTAAGCGATGAACTAGCCACCAAAAGAGGCGTAAAAATCCTTAAAACGACGATTGTTACCGTTTAGTTTTTCAGTTCGAACATGCGTTCCAAGGCTGTTCGAGCTTTCTTAGCAACGTTTTCTGGGACTTTAACCACGTATTTCTCTTCTTTCAGCGACACGTAAAGCCTGTCAAGCGTGGTAAGTTTCATGTTTGGACACACTGCGCCTTCATAAGCGATTAAGAACCGTTTTTCAGGGTTTTCTTTGCGAAGTCGGTGCAGCAAACCTTCTTCAGTGCCGACGACGAAGGTTTTCGCGTTTGATTCTTTGGCATACTTGCACATTTTGCTGGTGCTGCCAACGAAGTCTGCTGCCTGCCGCATTTCGCGACTGCATTCAGGGTGAACCATCACAAGTGCGTCTGGATGTTGCTGCTTGAGAACTGTGACATCTTCAGGCTGGAACAACAGATGCGTTGGGCAGAATCCCCATTCTGGAAACGGAATAAGCGTTTTTCCAGTTTTCTCCGCTGCGTATTCTGCCAGATTTCGGTCTGGACCAAAAAGAATAGTATCAGCATCAAGTGAGTTGATAACTTCTACGGCGTTGGCGCTGGTGCAGCAGATGTCACATTGCGCTTTGGCTTCAGCCAACGTGTTCACGTACAATACGACGGGAGCATTCGGGTGCAAGGCTTTGGCGCGTTTTATCTCGTCCACGGTGAGCATCTGCGCCATTGGGCATCTTGCGCCAAGCGTGGGCAAAAGCACTTTCTTGGTTGGGTTGAGGATGGCTGCGGATTCCGCCATGAAGTCGACAGCGCTGAAAACTAGGATTTCCGCGTCTTTTTCCAGCATGGCTTTGCGGCTGAGTTCGATGCTGTCGCCGATGTAGTCAGCTATCTCTTGGACTTCTGGGCGCTGATAATTATGCGCCAAGATTATGGCTTTCTTTTCTTTCTTGAGTTTCAGGATTTGGGCGGTTAAGTCTTTCATGAGGTTGCGCCTGTGAGTGAAGGGTAGAAGGGCATGTGTGGAGATATATATTTTTACCCGTTCACAAGACGATTTATCCATTTCTAATCGGGAAATTAGAGTTGGCGTACTAACTCGCGTGAAAAAGACTATGCCTCCTCTGTGTATAGGTTGAACCTCTGCGTGAGCGGGTGTGCCAAAGCGGCAAAACTGAAGTTCACTATTATGGCTGTTCTAAACTGATGTACAAAATCTTTTATGAGAAACTGCACATACAACTCGACATTGCTCAAACGCGCATGAATGCTCGCTAGGCCAGCTCTTGGGGAGATTTGAGAATAAGAATGAGGTTGCGCTGCCATGAATGAGGATATCGACTTTCTGATTCAGAAGAAAGAAGCAGAACTTCAGCCTCTTCGCTCACGCATGGAAGAACTTCGACAACAATTTACCAATGATACGGCGAGATTTGCCGCAAAATGGTATCAAGAAACTGCAGCGTTCTACGTCACAAAATACTCGATAATCACGTTAAGTCTAAATAAGGAAAAAATCGTGGCAATGAAGGCAAAAGTCAATGAACTCGCCAGAAACGCCGACAAAATAGTCAAAAATGCCCTGTCAGACCCGAATATCTGGTGGCATCAGGCACCGCGCAAACACGACTCTTTTTCTCTGTACGAGCAGCTTGGAAATGAGCAAGTTGGAAACAGGTTCCCCGACGTAGTTGACAAGCCAGTAAGGCATGCACTCGGAGAATTAGGCCCCATCTTGGAACAGTTTGGATATAATGTTACTACAAAGGGCGCCTTTGGCGGTTCTTATCCAGAATTCTGGTTTGAATATCCCGAAGGACCTGGATCGGCTGCTCGTCCGTACTTCCCGCACTTGCTGAATTGGTCTGAAGAGATGAAAAATACTCTTCAGAAATATGATGGGTTGTTCAAGAAGGCAGTTGAACTGTTCAACGACGTCGAAAAGTTGAAAGAAGAAAAGAAGAAACGAGAAGCTAGAAAGCTGTGGGATTCCACCTAAATCACTCTTTTGGACTGCGCCGCTGAAAAACCCAAACACGCCAATAGGCAACACTTTTTCTCTATGTTAAAAGAGCTAGCGCATTGAACTAAGCGCAAAGAATTTGAGTGGTAGGGAAGCCGAATTTAAATTGGCGTCTTAAGTTGACAGTTGAAGAACACTATGAAGTTTTTAGTAATTTAGCCATGGAACGTGTAATTTTTTTCACAACGAAGGAAGCCTTGTTATGCCTTCTATTTGGTCGAAGTGCTCATCAAACGAATATATCTCTTTGACCTCGTTAAGCCTCATCGTATCGACGGCTAATGCGTCGTTCGCTTCAAGTTTCAAGTCTTCACCTAATTGAACTGCCGCAAAATAAGCCTCTCGGGTCACACCCATAATTTTGACGTTATTTAGCATGAAGAGCCCGCTGATTATTGCGGTCAACTGATCTTGCGGCATGCCGTGCTTGAGGATGTTGGCCACTTCAGATATGTGGACAACCGTTACCATTATGTCTTCTTTGCCCTGAGATATGTTGCTAATTATCTTCTTGGCGTATTCTTTCATCTGTTTTTCTTTCTCAGTTAGCTGCTTTTTCGGCTTGTAATACGCATAGATGAACACGTTGGCGTCTAAGAATCTCATGTGCGGGTTGCCTTATAGAATTTCTTCTCAAACTGCTTCCAGCTTCCAATTGAATCCACGCCCAAATCAACCTTGTCAAAGCACGCGGTCAAATCCACGCGGCGCTTGGGAACCAGTTTCAAATACCCTTTCCTTTTGATGACGTACAGCTCTCTGCTTTCGCCGATTTCAGCTTCGCGCCAATCAGCAGGCAGGATGAGGCGACCCTGAGAATCCACTTTTTTAACCTCAACACCACTTTCCAACTATTCCACCACAAAATACTTTGTCACGCCATAATATAAGGTTTCATGGGGGAAAAGCCCAAGAAACGGCTTAAAACAATGGTTAATCAGCTAGTGCAAAAAATTTTGAATAGCGGGGCTGCCAGAATCTGAAACTGACAGCAGATAGCAGCAAAAAACAGCAAACAGCAGAACCCAGCAGAAAACAGCAGACCCAAGCAGACAGCAGCAGAAAAGACCCAATTTGCAAAAGATGGTGGGGCTGGCCGGATTTGAACCGGCGTCTATAGCGCCCGAGGCTACAAGCCTAGACCAAGCTAGCCGACAGCCCCCTGCCACATGCTAGCAGCTCTATGTTCATTTAGAAGTCACCAAAATAAGTATTCCTCAACTGCCTCCGCATTCAAAGGGTTAAAGTTCTTTGTTTACCGCTCCGCGAATTGTGAAAGCGTTATAGCCTAGAACCCGAATAGCGCATAGAAGCGGAAAGGTGAAAACGGGACATGCTGATCGCTGGCATCGACGAAGCAGGCAGAGGCTGCGTGATGGGACCACTCGTCATCGCTGGCGTCCTCGTGAAGCAGGAAAACCTGTCCGCTTTGGCGCAGTTAGGCGTGAAAGACAGCAAACTTCTAACCGCGAAGAAACGCGAAGCGCTTGCCCCAGAAATCTTTCGCCTCGCTGAAAAACACGTAATCATGAAACTTTCACCGCAGGAAATTGACCGTGCAGTGGAAAGGCAAACCAAACTTCACAAGCTGAACAGGCTTGAAGCGGAAACGATGGCAAGGATAGTTACCGCGCTTAGGCCAGACATGGTTTACGTTGACGCTGCAGACGTGGTTGCACAGCGCTTTGCGCATCATATTCAGGAAGCGTCAACTTTCAAAACACGAATCGTCAGCGAACACAAAGCCGACCGAACCTACCCTGTAGTCTCTGCTGCATCCATCATCGCCAAAGTGGAACGCGACAGTGAAATAGCTGCCTTGCGGGAACATTATGGCGACTTCGGCACAGGATACCTAGCAGACCCCAAAACCAATCAGTTCCTATCGGCGTGGCTTAAAACGCACCCTGAATACCCTGATTGCGTGAGAAAATCGTGGAAGCCAGCTAAACACGTTAAAAGCCAGCAGGGCACTACACAGCAGAAACTTGCTTAGGCGCTTGCCACCATGTCTTCTGGAGAACGAATCTCAGATAACTCATCCAGGCAAACACAGAAAATATCCTTGGCAGACGGTTTCCCATGCTCCGTCACCAGCACGGGATAGGCTCCGATTACCTTGCACAGGCTCAGGATTTCTTCCACTCGTTCATCCAGATGCGGTTCACCGTTCACTGCGACGCCGCCGAGAATCACTTGCCTCTCGTCTGGAACGTTAACGACGAAGTCGAAAGGCGCTCTGTGAACATGAGATATGTCGCAGCAAGCGAATTTCCTGAAGACTTTCTGGAAAAGTATCTGCTCTGCAATAGTGTGCATGGTTTTTCTTAGGAGACACTGGGGCTGCTTTGTGGTCTTCTGAAGAACGTCAATTGGTTTCGCCACTGGAACGCCCAATGTCTTCGCTAAATTGTAAGCTGTGGCCACAGACGCCTTCGCCATGCCTTTCTCGTAACCGTACAGCGTCCTGCGTGAGACACCAATCTTCTCTGCCAGGTTGCCCACTGACAAGCACATCTCTTTTCTTCTGCGTTCAACCAGTGCTCCGTCAACTTCAACCGAGTAGCCGCCTGGACCAGCATAAATCAAAGGGAACGCCTTGCGATCAGCCACGTTCCGCAGGGTTTTCGCAGTTACCACGGAAACCGAGTACCGTGAATAGACCGTGTCATCCTCCAGCATCTTTTCATGTGTTCTCTGGCTGACCACAAGCGAAGCGGCAGAAACACGGTCAGCGATGACTTTAAGTTCACGGCTGTCATGAGGCGAAAAAGCATCTGCTTCAGAACAAACCTTAACCAACGCTGCCCTGTTGTCTTTCCTCGCGGCGAAGTCGAAGCAGCTTGGGCGTGAACAGCATATTTGGGAAATTTGGAAGCCTGCCTCTTTTAACGCGACGCCGAGCGTGACCGCGTTTTCCATTTCCCAGTGGTTCATGAAGCTGCCCCAGCGAATATGCATTGCGCCTAGAAATATAAACAATACTTTCCCCAGAGAATAGGAGGCTTGCTTGTTTGATTTTCACGTGGCGCAGCGGGCAGAATTCGAATCTGCAAACCCTGTCTTAGGCGTCTTTTTTGCTTTTTTCGTATGCGCTTTTTAGTTTTGGCAAGAAAGCTATCAAGAATTTTAGTGCGTCTTTGCAAACTTCAGTCGAAACATTTGCAGCACAGTAAACAGTTTTGTTTCTGAGAATCCTGTATCTGTCAAAAGCGGATATTTCGTGTTCAGGAAACTGGTAGAACTCTTTTAGAAATGAAATTAGGGCTTCATGGGAATATGGTTTGTAGCCCTTAAGAGACATCAGAGACTGGGAAGCTTCTCTTAGAGTTTCGTAAATGTCCTCGAAAATGAAAGAAGAGGTATCTTCGTTTATCTCTTGCTTCTTAATGTAATCCAAACGTAGAACTGCCTTGTTCATCAAAGATTTTGCCTCTTCCCTGTCCACTTCCACCTTTCTAGCCAAGCGCTCATCCAGATAATATTGGAACTTTTCAATCATTGCAGTACCCTCAAAAATCCGTAGACAACGGTTCCGTTTGCCAAGTTGTTCAAAAATTCCTTTTCGCTGTTACCTATTTGAATTTCGTATATACTAATTTTTCTTTTCAGATACTTTTCGAATTTTTTAAGGTCCAATTTGGCTTCTTTTTTTGTCACGACTGCAATGTCTATGTCGCTTTCTGAAGTGTCTTCGCCCCTTGCATAGCTGCCGAAGACTACAATTGCTTCGGGTTCTTCGTACTTGTCCTTTAGGAGCGCTATTAATCCTGACTCAAAGAGAGAAAGGGCATTGTACGCTTTCTTGAGCAGGAGGAACTTTTGGTTTCTCGAAGCCTTGACATTTTCCACAACATTTTCTCTTTCAGACACTAACAGGGTTTCTTCTTTAAGTTTTTTCAGTATCTTGAGAACTCCCGGTGCAGACAGGCTGGTTTGCCGTGCAATTTCCCGTATATGGAGTTTCTTGTCTGGATTGTCGAAGAATAGTTTCATGACTTTGTAATTGTTATCTTTAGTTAACATGTGTAAATAATAGTTAACAACTGTTATTTAAAGTTAACACCGAGCAATATGTAAACAATCTAAATGGCAAAAACTGTTCACAATGAGCCGATTTTTGGAGTTCTTGATGGTGTAGCGGGCAGGAGCTGGAACCTGCGAACCTCTACGGGAAAGGATATCTCATAGATGGCCCAAATCAAGGGGACAGATAATGGATCCTAACGTGCTCCGGAGAGCTGTGACCTTGTTCCCACTTATGAAATTCTTAAGAATTCACTTTTTAGCGCTCAGGCTTCGCAAACGAAAGTTTGACATGCCTCAGCTCTGTCTCTAATTCCCTTCTGACTATTGTTCTAACCAGAAAAGCCAAGCATTCACATCAAACCAAAGAAAACATAACTGCCAAAACAAGCAAACTCAAATCAACTCCAAAGAATCTGCAGACAATACAAGCTGCCTTCTAGCCTTTATATAAGGGGGTATAGTCTGCTCCGAGCACT
>CAYGVV010000083.1:0-7735 GCA_964353395.1 uncultured Candidatus Bathyarchaeia archaeon
TATGGCGAAGCTTAATGCGTTTATGCGTTGGGTGACTTCTCCGCCGACTACCTGCGCGCCGATGATGCGCTGCGACTCCTTCTCCACTATGAGCTTGACTTTTACGGGTTTAGCCGTCGGATAGTAGTCTGCTGCGGTTTTACTGCCGATGGCGCCAGTGACGACTTCGATGCGGTTCCTCGCGGCAGCAGCCTCAGTTAAGCCAGTTACGCCTGCCTCGATTTCAAACAGTTTCGTCACCGCCGAAGCCAAAACACCCGTAAACAGCGAATAGTCGCCTGCAGCGTTTGCACCCGCAACCTTGCCTTCGCGGACTGCGATTGTGCCCAACTGTGGACACACCTGCTTGTGCGTGATTACGTTCGGAGCCTCCGCGCAGTCGCCAACAGCGTAAACATCCTTCACATCCGTCTCCATTCGCATGTTCGTCTTTATCGCACGTGTCTCGCCCAACGGTATGCCAGCGTCAACCGCGAGCTTCGTGTTCGCACGCACACCGAAGGCGCTGATGAACAAGTCAGCCTCGATTTTTTCGCCGCCAGCCATAATCGCCCTGACATTGTCGTCGCCAAGGAACTCTTCAACAGTTTTCCCCGTGACAATAACCATGCCCTTCTCTTGCAAGTGCTCCTGAACAATCTTCGCCATGTCAGCGTCCAGCATCTGTGGCAAAATCTGCGGCAACATCTCCACAATGGTAACTTTCAAGCCGCGCTCAATCAAGGCAACACCTGTTTCCAACCCAATCAAGCCAGCGCCCATTATGACAGCGGACTTAGCTCCGTTCTGGACTGCTTGGCGTATCTTCTCTCCATCTTCAATGGTGCGGAGACTGAGGATTCCTTGTTTCTCCCTGCCTTTGATAGGCGGAATGAATGCGTCTGCGCCTGTTGCAATTATCAAGCTGTCATACGGAAGCGTCTCAGTTACGCCTGCCTTATCGACGGCAGTGACCGTCTTCTCTTTAGTGTTAATCGCCTTGACTTTGGTCTCGGTTTTCAAGTTCAGCTTCAGCATCTGGAAGTATGCAGGAGGATAAACAATCAGGTCTTTAAAGTCTGGGATTTGTCCGCCTAATACGAAAGGCAAACCGCAACGCGAGTAACCACAGTTCTTCTCCAGATTAATCAAAGTGATCTCAGCTGTGCGGTCTTTCTTCCGCGCCGCCGAAGCTGCTTCAACGCCCGAAGCGTTAGCTCCAACTACTATTATGCGCCTAGCCATTGGTTCTGCCTTCACTTAGACTGCGCTTGAGCTTTGTGCCACTCCACTGCCTTAGCAAAGTCCATAAGGTTCGGCAGTTCCGCCTGCAAATTCGCCGGCTTCACCACGAGCAGCCAGCCCTTCACGTACGGGTCCTCGTTCAACAGCTCAGGCTTAGAAGAAACTTCACCGTTGACTTCCTCAATGGTTCCGCTTACCGCAGCAACCAAGTCGGAGACAGCTTTCACAGACTCCACCGTCCCATAAGGCTCGCCCTGCTTCACATCTCCGCCAGCACTCGGCAACTCCGCGTACACGATTTCTCGCAGCGATTTTTGCGCGTAGTCAGTTATGCCCATGCGGACTTTGTCGCCTTCAATTTTGATCCATTCAAAATCTTTTGAGTAATAAAGGCCTTCAGGCACTTCGTATCCTTCAACTTTCACCATGCAATTTGCACCTTCTAACTAGTGAATAAAGTGTTTACCCTCGAAGCTTAAAAGTCTTCACGAAAGCGTTAAGCTGAATGTGGTGATCGGGCTGTCTAAATCAGCGTTCTCTTTTGCCAGCAATCCAGTCTTCCGTCCACTGCCTAGCCACAGGGTCAGGCACCTGCACAGGCGGATGCTTAAACGCATACGAAGGCATGCTCAACAACGCGCCGGAGATTTTGCGGTCCAAAGCAATCTTCGCCGCGCGAATCAAGTCAATAACCACGCCTGCGCTGTTCGGCGAATCCTCCACCTCAAGCTTAACGCTGATGTTTATTGGGCGGTCACCGAACTTCCTAGCCTTAAGCGATATGTAGCATATCTTCTTGTTCTTCAGGAAAGGCACGTAATCCGAAGGCCCAATCCTCGTGGGCAACGCGTATGGCACCATGCTTGTAACTGCTTCGGTTTTGCTGATGCGTTTCGACTGCAATCGGCTTTCCACGGTCATGTTCTGGAAGTCCGTGTCACCGCCAAGATTCAGCTGGTACGTCTCATCCACAATTACGCCTCTGTCCAAGCAAAGCCGCACAAGGTTCCTGTGCAGAATCGTAGCGCCCACTTGGCTTTTTATGTCGTCTCCAAGCACGGGCACGCCTGCTTCCTCGAATTTCTTGCTCCATTCCTTTTCGGAGCCGATGAATTCGGGCATGCAGTTCACGAAGGCGCATCCTGCGTCCATGGCTGCTTGCGCGTAGAATCGGGCGGCGTCGTGGCTTCCCACGGGCAAGTAGTTGACAAGCACTTGGGCTTTGGCGTCTTTCAGAACTTTCACCACGTTTGCCTTGTCAAATCCGCTGTCGTCGTAGACGTTGAAGGTCTTCCGCATGTGAGGCGCCACGCCGTCCAAGATTGGGGCTGATGAAACCTTCACGCCTAAGCGTGGGACATCGGCGAACTTCACGCAGCAGTTGGGCGCGGTGAAAATGGCTTCCGACAGGTCTTTGCCGATTTTGTCCTTGTTAACTTCGAAGGCGGCGACGAACTTTATGTCTTTTATCTGGTAGCCGCCGAAGTTTACATGCATGAGTCCGGGCACGGTGGTGTCTTCTTTGGCGTTCTTGTAGTATTGTGTGCCTTGGATGAGTGCGCTGGCGCTGTTGCCTACGCCTACGAGTGCTACGCGGATTTCAGGCAAATCATTGTACCTTCTGTTGGAAGGCTTAATGTTTGTCTGCGCTATAACTTTTATGCCCTTTGCTGGTGTGGTTGGGTGTTGTTTTTTGTTTAGTTGTAGTTGTAGAAAGGTTGCTATACACAACAACTTCTAACAGAGTGTTCTGCTTGCAGTTTTTTGTTGTCTGGGTCAGTTTTGGGTTGCATTCTGGTTGTGCAGGTTGCGACAAGCAGCACAAGACCACAGCGAGATATAGCCGCCTCAAGCCCACAAAGAACAAAAAGAATTAACTCTCTCAAATAGACTTTTATTGGCTTTTTTGAGAAAGCACGTAATATCGAATTTTACAGTCGTATTCTTTTTCAAGAATTTGTTTAAGAATTTTTAAAAAGAAGTCAAAGGAACTAGGGCTAGGGAGACCTAAACCCGACTTTTCGCCATTTATTGTAAGCACTCTTTTAAGCCAGTTGGAAGTATACAGGAAATAACCGTTTTCTCTCATCCCAGATGCTGAGAAGAATTTCAATGGTTTTGATAATAACCAAATAGGTTTCAGCCCTTTTGTCCCATAAGTCACGCTGACAGGAATTTCAAAAATAGCAGGTTCAGTAAGGATTGGTAAATGGTGTAATAAATGATTGAGGCATTCTGGGTGGATACCTTTTGAAACAGTAGGACTATCTATACCTAAAAGCTTCTTCTCTAAATTGAAGACTATGTTTCCCTCAACTAATTTCCGTTTTTTGGATTCGTAATCTAAGCAAAAAATACAGCGTCTAGTCATTTAGTTAAAACAATTGATTGGCAAATAATAAGGCTAATGTAACAATGCTATTGCCCACAATGTATTGAGAGTTTTAAAGTTGGTTTTAGTATTCGCTCTCCTTCACTCTTCTAATCATGCACTTTAACGCATCTGCGGCTTTGTCTAACGCCCTGAAAGAGAATTGTGCAATATCTGTAACTCCAAAAGACTCTGGTTGCATAGGGCTTGTCCATTTCTCATTAACAAAATCGTAATCAACATAAGTAAACACATTCTTCCACTCAAAATCAAACCTTGCTTGGTGGGTACTCCAATCAGGAACTTTTGGCTTGAAACCAATGTCTTTCCAAACGGTCTCCATAGCAACCAGATTCTTGTTGCAATGGTTGCAGAACTCTTTCCGCCATTCTTTCTCACTGATAACTCGCTGTTTCTGTTTAGACTCTACAAGCAACAGAGCCTTTCCCGACTCCTCATAGGATAGCATTGACATAAAAATCGAAGATTGATAGCGCTTATTTTCATCTAAAAATAACGCATCCAGAAGATACCTTGTTGCATTATCAAACGACTTCTTTATGCCTTCATCTATCGTTTCATAGGGTATATTGGAATTAGAATCCATTCTTTGAACCCAGTGTTCAATAAGTCGAAAACTACTAAAGTAATTTTCGTTAGAAAAATACTTCGCAAAAAAGGCTTTGATGTCTTAGCGGGGTATGACTGTTAGGGTTGGTTCTGGTTCCATGTTTGCTGTTGCGTATACTGCTAGTGCTGTTGCCCAGAAGATGTCGTCGTGTGTTCCTGTTGGGTGGTGGTAGCCTATGGTGCCGTCTTTGTGCAGGCTGTACCGTTTAATGTTGTTCCAGCACTATTATTCTGCTGCTTTCAAGGTTTAAGAAGTCCCTGTCTTTGGTTATGAGCGTCTCGTTGTTTGCCCCTGCGATTCCTGCGATCATGACGTCTAACTCGTTTATCAGCTTCCCCTTTTCCTTCAGGTCCTTGTATACTTTGACTGTTTCATCCAAAGCGTCATCTCCAAAATCAAGGATCACGAACCGTTTGAGCAGGTTTGAGACAAAATCGATATACTGTTTTGGTGCTCCACGGAGCATTTCATACTTTGTAATTATTGTTGTGGCAATCTGCTCCTTTCCCGAATATGACTTTATCAGGTCCAGAGCATATTTTTTCTTTCTTGATGCATCCACCATAAATGACGTATCAAACACGACCATTCGAATCACTCAAACGAAGCAGACTTTCTCGTAGTTGCGCTCTTTCTGCCCTTCTCCGACGCCTCTAATATAGCCTTAGCGCCCTCCTCACTCAGGGGCTCGGTAGAGTTCAAAAAAGAAAGTATGCTTTCTGCGTCACCTTTGTTGTTGCATTCTGAAATAAGAGTTTTAAGAAGTTCCGTAAAGGACTTTCCGTTTTTCATTCTTGAAAGGTCAGCGTAGACTTCGTCGGAAATTGATATAATTTTAACCAATGAATGCCACCACACTATGTATATATGCATGCATGTATATAAAATTGCTGGAAAGAAACCCAAAACAGTCTCGTACAAACAATATTAAGAATATTTCTTACCTTGGAACTACTGCCAAGAACGGTTCAGGCTCCATCTCAGCAGTCGCATAAACGGCTAGAGCTAAGCTCCAAAACACATCGTCATGCGTGCCCGTAGGATGCGAAAAACCTATGGCTCCGTCTTTGCGCAGGTCGTAGCGTTCCACGTTAAGTTCGGTGCAGATTTCTCCCCTGTAAGGTCTCTCCCAACTCAGAAGCGGATAGAAAAACTGTTGGTTCATCATGCGCTGCTTAAGCAAGCTCGCCATCTCGCTTTTGCGGGGGACGCTGAAGTTGACGCCTTCGGCGTTGTTGATGCCCGCGTTCTCCATGTCTGCGATTATGCTGGGTCCTTCTCTTGTGAAGTCTACTCGTATTTTCTCGAATCCTCCCCAGCGGTCCTGCAGCGCCTTTGTGTAGCCTAAAACGGTTGCGTACACGGTGGGCTGCTGGAAAATCTTCAGGTGCCGCAGAAACAGCTTATCGTTTTGCCTTTCCACTACGGAGAGGACGCTGTAGTCTCGGGTTTGAGCCAAGTCCAGCCCCGCGAAGAATTCGCCATTGCAGCTTGCTTCAGGATTAAACTCATGAAGCTCTTCGCCGCAGTTCTTTGATGTGCCGATGCATGAGGCGATTAGGCTCTGGGTTAGCCAGACATCTTCGTCTTCTGCCCATTCCGCCTCCATTTCACGGCGCCAACGCGAGGGGTCGTCGCCCATTTGGGTTTTGATTTTCTGGATTATGCTGGTTTTCAGTGGACCGTTAGGCTCCATAGCTTTCTCCACGGGTACATGCAGGGTTTTGAAGTCTTGGAAGTCTTTGTGGCTGAAAATCTTGAAGAAAACGCTGTCAGTATGCCATGGCGTGCTGCTGCACACGAACTTTCCATCCGTAGTTCCCAGCGTGTACAGTATGGCGTCGTACAGTTCTTGGTCGTTAGGAACAAAGTTGAACTCGTCAGCGTACACCACGTGCAGTGTTGGTCCTCGGATGGTTTCAGGGTTGTTTGGAAAAGCTTCAATGGTGCTTCCGTTTGTAAAGTGAATTTGGGTTCTCTGCGGCTTAAAAGCAATGCCCGAAGGCAACTTATGCGTGAAACCTGCGATGCGCTGCAGGATACGTTTGGTCTGCCGCCAAGACGGACCCACAATACCTATGGCACTGTTCGGATGCGTTGTCGCATACCACAGAAGCAGAGCCGCCACAATGAAGCTTTTACCGCTTTGCCTACTCCACCGCGCCGCCGTAAACTGATTCTCTCTAAACATCTGAATAAACTGTTCCTGATAAGCAAACGGCTTAAAACCCAAAATTTCTCTGCAGAAGTCAACGGGGTCCGCGCTGAGCTTTCGGGTTTTTTCCAGCGTAACTTCTTCGACTAGCTGGTTATTTTGCTGGACTTTTTGCCACTTGGCTAGAATCTGGTTGGGGCGCATCATTCGCGGCTTTTTCTTGTAGTAGCGCGGCATATTTTGCCTCCATATCATTTAATTTAGCTTCAATTTCGCGGTAGTTGATGTAGTCAGCGAGAATTTCCTTGTACGTTTTAGCCAACGTGGCAACAACCTGCAACCGCTGGACCTCCACCTTGCTGAGTGCAGGGGCACATGCTGCTTCCAAAGCGCCAGCAAGTTTTTTCAAAGTCTCTTCGACGCTGGGCAACTCCGCAGGCAAAGCAATCGCAGCCACGGTAGCCTGACTGTTTGCCGTTGCCAGCCCAAGACGTTGACACTTAACCACTATGGCGCCAGATTGCCTTCCAAGCTTTGCAGCTATAACGTCGATTGGCGTTTTAGCATCAACCAATGCTTTAAGCGATGCTTCTTCCTCAACGGTCCAAGGTAAACCTTTAGTCATAACTATTCTCCTTTAACTGAGAGCTTCAATAAATCGGATAGGCGTGTTCCTTTTTGATTTTTTGGCGCCTTAATCAGACTGATTCCTTAATCATTTTTGAAAAGCACAATTAGTACCATAAGGTGGCAGCGGCTCAGCTTACCAGAGAGAAGCATCGTCGCGGGTTCTTTCTTGGATTTGCAAGTTTAGATCCATTATGTTTGGATTTCTTTGATTTGCTGAAGATGGGGGTCATCTGAGATGCAAACCGCATTCAATATGGATGCTGTAGCGGCAATCATGCTATCACCCATTGACAGGTTGTACTTCTGTCTTAGTTCGGCGGAGATTTGCGCGATTTGTTCGTCAACTGGGACCACTTCAAACCCCTGTCTTAAAAAAGCGACTTTAAGTCTGGCAGTTTCTCTCCCCTCACGAGATAGTGCGAGTTTGTAAACTTCATGAACTACAACTGTTGAAACATATTTTTGTTTTCTAGCTTTTTCCTGTTTTATTTTTTCTCGTAAATCCTTATCTTTGGAATAATAAAGCTCTGCAAAAAACCTAGTATCATAGACTGCTTTATTCATCTTCATGCCTGAGCTTGTCAAGTTCTTTTTTTACTTCTTCCGGTGTTCCAAATTCTGAATACGCGCCAATCATGTCCCAAATTGTTTTTTTAGGCTTGAAAAGTATGCCCTCTTTCGTTTCACCTACCTCCAGTTTTGTGCCTTCTTTTATTTGGAATTT
>CAYGVV010000084.1:0-7681 GCA_964353395.1 uncultured Candidatus Bathyarchaeia archaeon
CTGGCTGGAAAAGGTAGGTACTCTAGTGCTCGGAAAAGACTATAGCCCCCTTATATAAAGAAACTGCATATAGACTGGAGAGTTGCTTGTTGGTGACGTAAGTTGACTGGCGCATCAGACAAGGCTAAGAAACCGAGGAAGGCTCGTTCAGTCAAGTTTTGCCCTAAGTGTGGCTCAACGGATGTCTTCTGGGCGCAGGGTTTGCCTCAACTCTGGTCACTGTGGCAGTGCCACACCTGCGGCTACCGAGGACCGGTGATTCTGGAAGACGGCAACCTTGCAGAGAAGCTCCAAGAAAAGTGGAAAAGCAGAAGCAGCCGTTGAAAACGCGGAAAACGTTTAAATTCCGTCAAAAACAGCAATATGTAAAGGAGCATACGCGGACCCGTAGCTCAGTCCGGTCAGAGCGCCAGACTCATAAACGCCCCATAAGGGGCATGGAGATATCTGTTGGTCGGGAGTTCGAATCTCCCCGGGTCCACCATTCAACCGTTTACCTTGGTTTCTGGGTTTCGATTTAGGTGACAGTTTTGCAGAATAATCTGTAAAGGTTCACTGATCGTTTTGGCTAGTTGTTTCATGTTTTGAGTTTTTGGATGAGGATTGCTACTCTTGCGCCGAGTTCTTGGCAGTCTTTGAGGTCTTTCGCTTTTGGCATACCTGTGATGGCGATGCCGTAGTGTTCGTCTTCGGCGTTGCCTTGGATTATCATGCCGTGGATGAGCATGGCTTGCACGATGCTGAGCAGGGTGGTTTCTGCGCCTGTAGCGGTTCCGCCAGCACTCGTGAAAGCGGCGCCCACTTTTCCCGTGAGTCTTTCGTGGATTCTGACGGACTCGTCGATTAACGCTTTGAGTTTGGCGCTCATCTGCCCGAAGTAGGTTGGTGAACCCATGATTATGCCGTCGGCGCTTAGGAGGTCTTCAAGTTTTGTTTGCTCCACTCGCTTCACGGTTGCTTCCGCGCCCATTTTTTCAGCGCCTTTAGCTATGGCAGAAGCCATCTTCTCAGTGTTCCCGGTTTTTGAGTCGTAAACGATGAGGATTTTCATAAAGGCTTTTCCCCTAAAGTAATTAGATATTTCCGAAGTTATTAGGATTGCCTCACCACTAAGAAATGCTTATTTCTCTTCAGTCCATATTGCCATGAGACAAACAATGAAGATTATAGGATTACCACTGCTTGTCCTCCTAGTAATTTCAGCTGTCGGTTTGCCCTTCACATACATTTCCTACACCGTTTGGGGTTCAAGTTCCAAGCAGAATTTCTTCTTCGGAGTCTCCTACGGCGGAAACACCACAGCTGGAGCTGAACTGCTCATTGATAAAGTGCAAGGCTACACGAACCTATTGATAGTTAACTCCTACGCAATAAGCACTAACGAAGCTATGTTGGACGAAGTCTGCAATTACGCGGCAGCAGCAAACCTTCACTTCATCGTCTACTTCTTTTCCGTCTACAACAGCACTTGGCAGCAAGAATGGGTAGACAAAGCCGAGCAGAGATGGAACAACAAGTTTCTCGGCGTTTACCTGCGTGATGAACACGGAGGCAGACAAATCGACCTCAGCGAAACAGTTACGAACGCATCAAACTACTCTGACGCAGCGAACAGTTTCGTCGAAGCAATGGCTTCAACTTTCAGCATGAAGACCTTGAACAGCAAAGGCGTGCCTGTCTTCACCAGTGACTACGCGCTCTACTGGTACGATTACTTAGCAGGGTACAGCACCGTTTTCGTGGAGCTAGGATGGAACAACAGCCGAACACAGCAGATTGCTCTATGCAGGGGAGCAGCGAATGCTCAGGGAAAAGGCTGGGGCGCCATAATTGTGTGGACCTACATGCAGCCGCCTTACATCGCAAGCGGACCAGAAATCCTGCAGGACATGCACATGGCCTACAACGCTGGGGCAAAGTACGTTGTCGTGTTTGATTATCCCACGCATCCTGAAAACAACCAGTATGGAATATTAACGGACGATCATTTCGCAGCCATGCAGCAGTTCTGGAGTTACGTGCAATCCTTCCCCAAGGGCGCGAATAAAGTAGCGGGTCAAACAGCTTTTGTTCTTCCGAAAGACTATGGCGGAGGCCTGAGACGCGCGGACGATAACATATGGGGCTTATGGCCTGCGGACGCCCAGTCGCGGCTGATTTGGGAGAACATGAACAAACTCTCCGAAAGGCACGGTTTGAAACTGGACATAGTGTATGATGGCGACAGGGTTAACCTCATAAAGAGATACACAAACGTGTACTTGTGGAACGGAATCATAAACTGAAAACTCTCTTCTAGAGAAGACTTGGCGCAACCGCATTTCAGCGTTTGCCGAAATCATTCCGCGGGCAGACCATAGGGTCCAACAGTGAGTTTTTCCGAGCCCCCTTTCTGCACGAGCACGGTGTCTTCTAGGCGGACGCCTCCGTACCCCGGAAGGTAGATTCCAGGCTCATCTGTAACCACGTTGCCAGCCGCCAGCGTTTCTTTGCTGGTCTGGCTCAGGGTGGGCGGTTCATGCACTTCCAAGCCTACGCCGTGACCCAAACGGTGCACGAAGTACTCGCCGTAACCAGCGGTTTCAATCACCTTTCTCGCTGAGGCATCAACATCTGCCACGGGCACGCCTGCTTTCAGGGTTTTGAAGGCTTTTTCCTGGGCCGCTTTCACGATGTTGTAGATTTTGAGTTGTTTTGCGGAAGGCTTCCCGGCAACCAGCGTCCGCGTCATGTCGGAGCAGTAAAACTTGTACGTAGCGCCGATGTCTACGACCACCAAGTCGCCCTCGCGAATTACTCTTTCAGAGCAGCCTCCGTGAGGAAACGCTGAACACGCGCCCGAAGTCACAATGGTTTCGAAAGCCGTTGGACCACTGCCACGTTTTCGCATGGCGTACTCGATTTCCGCTGCGACCTCGCATTCTTTAGCGCCAGACTTAACCGCTTCAGCGGCGGATTTCATGCCTTCGCTTGTTAACTCGCCTGCTTTGCGCATGAGCTCGATTTCTTGTTTGTCTTTTACTGCGCGAAGAGCCTGCACATAGCTGTTGTTGACTTCAAGAGCGTTTTCGTCTGGGAATTCTTTGGCTAAAGCTTGCCAACTTGCGACGCCTAAAGCGTCAACCGCGAGCTTTCGGATTTTGCAGTCTTGGGCTTGCTGCGCGATTTTCGCCATCAAGTTCTCGTCGCCTTTGACCAGTTCCACCTTGAAGCCTTTGCCTTCAGCCTTCGCTTGCTCATAATTGACACCGTAGACGTAAACTGTGCTTTCGCCGTCTGCTGGGATGAGCAGCGATGTGGTTCCTGGGAAGCCGAGGAAGTACAGTAGGTTCGAGTTGTTGAAGATTAGGTGTCCGTTGAAGCCGTTTTCTGTGAACGCTGCTTTTCTCAGCGCGTCTATCCGCTTGTTCAAAAGGTTTCACCGTGAAGAATCATGGAGGGTGGCGTGTTTAAGTTTTCTCTTTCATCCGCCGCTCACGATGGGCATGAGAACCACGCCGTCGCCTTCCTTGAGGTGGGTGTCCATGCCGCGCAACTGATTAAGCAGCAACCCGTTGACGATCATGATGAAGGTGGATTTCACGTCTGCGCTGCCTGGCTCGTAAACTGCTTTCTTGAAGGGGGAACCGTGTTTTTCCGCTAAGGCATCCAGCAGGTCGCGGATGGTGGCTTCGCCTTTGAGGGTGATTTTTTCGGGTTGCGTTGCTCCGAGTACGTTTTTGATGTAGCCTAAATAGTCCACGGTTACCTGCAAGCCTTATCCCTGGGTACTAGAGGTAGACAACGTTATTTAGGGGTTTCTTTGGGGATGAGCTGTGGCTTTTGAGCTGCAAATCGGGTCTTTTTGGAGGCTGTCAGTTGCGGTTTGTTGCTGCCTGCTGTTTTGGATTGGTCTCTGCTCGGAGAAGGCTACCCCCTCCCTTCTAAATAGGTTGAACTACGCTGCCGTGGTTTGGGTTGACTGCCGCCTTCTTCTGAGGTAGACCACCGCGACAGCGATTGCCGCGATTACGACTGCCGCCCCTATTGAGGCATAGGCTAGTTGTATTGGCAAGGTTGCTGATTGGGGATTCGGCGATGATGCAGGTTGCTGGTCTGAAGTGGAAGCTGATGGTGAAGGTGACGGAGAAATGCTGGGTGATGGCGAAGGGCTTGGGGTAGGTTGGGAAGCTACGGTAAAGTTTATTGTTTCTGAGGCACCAACGTTTCCAGCTTCATCCGTGGCGTAAACCGTCAAGCTATGCACTCCACTAGGCAACCCAGATAGGGTAACGTTACCAGAAACCGTCACGTTCTCCACCCCATCAAGGACATAAGAGACCTGTTGCACTGGCTCATTCACAAAGAAGTCTGCATGAACCTCCGAGGGTTCGAGGGTTCCGTTTTCCACAGACAAAATCAAGACGCTGGGCGGCGTGGCATCAACTGCAAAGTGTGTTGAGGAGGAACCGGTTATTTTGAAAGGGTAATACTCTACTACCGGACCTAACTTTTCATAGCGACCGGTTTCAACAGCATATACTGTCAGAACATGTTTTCCTTCAGGAACCCCTTTCAAGTCTATGGTGGTGTTGTATTTAGAAAGCGTCTTCCCTCCGTTCATTGGGCTATCGAATTCGTAAACAGAAGTAAAAACCCCTCTGCCAATCTGCCTCATAGTATATCTCCAATAAATAAGGCAGAGGCACCACGGCAGTTGCAGAATACCCAGCCTCTACGGTTAGAGAAAGAACCATGTTATTTCCGGCATGCAATGTGTTGTTGTCTGGATACAGAATCAGAATTGCAGGTGGTTCTGTTTTATCATCCGGAGGAACCTCGTCCATTATCTTAAACGGAAAAGGGTCTGCCCTGCCTGGGTTGGCAAAGAATATTCCAGACAGCGTCAGAATCACAATTAACGAGAAATCTAATGACAACGTCGATTTTCTAGCCATTTGCTTCACTGCGATAATGGGAAGGCAAAAGCTACTTATAGCTCTCCCTTAAGAACAAACTGTTCCGCAACAAGAACAGGACAAAGGTTTTCTCTACATCTCAGAAATGAACATGGAAAGAAGGGAGAGAAGAAAAATTCCTTGTGGCGTTTACTTCTTGGGTTCTTGGAAGAGCTTCTTTATGGCGCTGATTCTTGCCTTCTGCGCCAGCACATCGCTTGTGACTATCGTTAGTGCTTCTTCTGGGCACCACTTCACGCATTGTGGTCCATCAGCCTTTTCTTTGCACAGGTCACAGACGTAGACGACTTTGCTTTCAGGATGCAGCATTATGGCGCCGTAGTCGCAGGCTTCTATGCACCAGCCGCAGCCGTTGCATTTGTCGTCGTTGACCATTATAACTCCTGTTTCTTCTGACTGCTTCAACGCGTCTCTTGGACACGCAATTACACAAGGAGCTGGGCTGCATAGTCTACAAGCGATGGATATGTTGATGAGTGGATGCAACCTCATAGTGCGTATCCTAGATTTCTGTGAGCTGAAGCCGTTTTCTTTAGTTAGAGAACATATGTACTCGCACACGGTGCAGCCTGAACACTTTTCTGGGTCACATGAAACCATTTTCCATTTGGAAGTGTCCGCTTTTGGGGCTGTTGCCATTTTTATTTCTCCTGCTTTCCGAGTTTATCTTTAACTATGTAGGCTAAATCGTCCATTCCGATTTCCTTGAGTTTCTCAACGGTGGGTATGCCTTCTTTTGTCCATCCTCGAACTTCGTAGTAATCGTCTAACATCAGGTCTAGGTCTTCTTGGCTTACGAAGCTGCCTTTAGCCACGCCTTCGTCGGGTATTGGCACATTCATAACCTTCCATGGTAGCGTGTCATCCTTTCTTGACAAGCCTTCTCGTATGTTGAAAAGTCGGCCTAAGTTGTTGATTCTTTCGCCAGCTCTTTGCAGCTCTTCAGGGGTCATTTCAACGCCCGTCACAGCATTGTATAAGGCTGCTAAGTCCTTGTATCCATCAAAGTATGTGCCTCTGGAAAACTTGCAGACAATAAGCGAGTCAATGATTGTGTACAAGTCTTCGGTGTCTTTGACCAGTTTTCCTCTGCCTTTTTCAGCCTTGAAACGGTTGACTTTGCCAGCTACGTCGGGTCCGTAGGCACCGTGTCTGTTGTGATCGGCTCCACGGAACGAAACCGCATAACCTAATGCAGCGGTTTTTAGTCCTCGAATGTCATAGCCAGTCATTTCCAAGCCCTTGATGTGTATTGCATATTTAGGTGCGTCTTTGCCGATTTTTTCAGCCGCCAATTTGACGCCTTCTGCAAGCACGTTTCCGAAGCCTTCTCTGAGGCTAATTTGCTTTACCATCTCCACCATTGCTTCGCTGTTGCCGAAGTTTAGTTCTAAACCACCCGTGTCGGCTTTGCTTATGATACCGTGTTCGTAGAGGTCCATGGCGAAACTTATAATGCCACCGATGGATATGGCGTCCACGCCGTAGTAATTGCTTAGATCCATTCCTTTAAGAATCGCATCTAAATTGCCAACTCCGCAGTTTGGTCCCATAGCCCATAATGGTTCATATTCAATTCGTGTTGTTGTTCCCTTGTAAGGCCCCTCAGGCACAACAGCGACGTGTTCACAACGCATAGCACAAGATGAACAGCCGATTATTTTGGCTACGAAACGTTCATTCAAATACTCGCCACTAATTCTATCTGCGCCGTCAAATGTTGATCTAGTAAAATTGTTAGTTGGCATTGCGCTTAACTTTTGAAGTACAAGAACGTTTTCAGGTGTTCCCAACGTTCGATATTTTCTCGACGCTGGACCTTTCATTCTTTCATGTTGAATCTTTACGAGCTCAAGGAGACGCTCCTGCTGAGCCACTGAGATGTCTTTTGAACCACGTATGGCGATGGCTTTCAAGTTTTTGCTACCCATAACAGCGCCTAAGCCGCATCTGCCAGCTGCTCTGGATCGGTCGCTCATGATGCAGGCGATTCTGACCAGTTTTTCTCCCGCAGGCCCTATGCATGCTACTCGAATGTATAAGTCCTTGAGTTCGTTTTTAATGGCTTCTTCGGTTTCTAGGGTTGACTTGCCCCACAGATGTTTGGCGTCCATGATTTGAACAGAGTCATCGTCAATCCACAAGTAAACTGGTTTTTCAGCCTTGCCGTAGACGATTATTGCATCATAGCCCGCGCGCTTCATTACAGTACCGAAGGTTCCATGCGCTAAGGATTCACCCATTGCGAAGGTTTCGGGCGATTTTGAAGCGAATGCGTGTCCATTTCCGCCTGTAGGCACCATTGAGCCTGAGAGGGGTCCGGTAGCACAAACCAAGGGGTTTTCTGGGCTAAATGGATCTACGCCTGGTTTAGAATGGTCAAGTAATAGGCGCATTCCTAAGCCGATGCCGCCTATGTATTTCTTGGCTAACTCTTCTTGTAATGGTTTAGTCCAAATTTTTCCGCTTGAAAGGTCCACATGTAATATTCGTCTAGCATAACCTAGCATTCTACTTTTTACCTCCAATTTTTTTTCTTTCGTGTTTTTGTATGGAAGAATTAACAAATAATACAATAGTTGCAGAATATTTAAATCTTATACGAAAAACCTGTTTAACTTTCAAAACAACCAGCATTGTTTTGCAGCGCTACACCAGAAAAACTCGCACCTGAAAAAGCAACAACATATTCATTAGTATTCTTTCATTAAATACTCTGCTGG
>CAYGVV010000085.1:0-7630 GCA_964353395.1 uncultured Candidatus Bathyarchaeia archaeon
GGGTCTACTCAGCAACGCAAAAAACGAGGGGGGTAGGGTCGCTATTCGCGTTTTTCAGCGTCAATAGCATGTTAAAAGTAGTGTAAATTTGTAAATTAATTGGTAAATTTCGTGAGAGTTCATAAGCATCCGCTTGTTCCCGTTCTTCCAAAGGAGCACCAAGCCAAAATGCAGCAAAACGGAGGTGAAAACCGAAAAGGCACAGCAATTCTAGTTAGGAGCTATTCTGAGAAAGCCCAATGCACAGGAAAACCAGCTATAACCAAAACGCCCCAAAACAAACCAAAACAAGACGAAACAGACCTTTCTACGCCTTTTCTAGACGTGGAAAAAACCCAAACCGAAGCCAGAAACAAAAAAGCAAACCAAAACAAACCCACCACAAGAAGGGAGAGGGGCTATAGTCTGCTCGAGCACAATAGTACACACCACAAAACCTCAAAAAACCACCCAACCCAGAGCACAGCAGATATAAAGGAGTCTAACAATTACCTTCGCGTTACAGAGTTGACAAGCCATGACAGAAAAATCAACATCCCTCTCACTAGTCACATGCACCAGCTGCGGCAAACCAATCGCCCCAGGAACCGAAGCCACAAAATTCCTCTGCCCCAACTGCGGCGAAATCCAAATAAAACGCGACGGAAAATGCCGCAAATTCGGAAGACCATACAAATGCCCCAAATGCGGCTTCACAGGACCATAAAAGAGGCAAAAACCGTGGGCAGCGTAATAGTCACATACAAAATCTTCCCAGAAGACATCGTAGAAAACTTCGACCCACTCAAAAAAGAAATCCAAGCCCACCTGCCCGAATTCACAGAAATATCAGGCTACGGAGAAGAACCAGTAGCCTTCGGACTCAAAGCACTCCTCATCCAGATAAAGTTTCCAGAAGACAAAACAGGCATCGTGGACGAACTCGAAACAACACTCGGCACAATCAAAGGCATAAGCCAAGTCCAAACCCTCATGGTAAGAAGAACAAGCAGGTAACTCCGCTTCACGCTCAAACATTTATATACCATTAAAAACTCTGTTTCAACCATCAAAGTAACAACAGGAAGATTCTAAATGAGCGAAACCCCTCATGAAGTTCAACTACGCGCAGGAGATGCCAGACAACGCGATGTCGGAAGAGGCATCGCCCGCATCGACCAGCGAACCATGGAGAAACTAACCATCAGCGCAGGCGACGTAATAGAAATCGTTGCCAAACGAACCACCTCAGCCATTGCATGGCCAGCTTACAGCGAAGACCAAAACCGAGACATAATACGCATCGACGGATTCACACGGAAAAACGCGGGAGTAGCCATCAACGAGTACGTGATCGTGAGACCCGCAAAAGTCAAAACCGCCCTAAGCATAACCCTTGCTCCGGTGGACATGCGACTAAACGTTGACGATGATTTTACTAATTTTGTAAAGAACCGCCTCATGGAGAGAACGCTAGTTGAAGGCGACACCACACTGGTCATGATGCTTGGACACGCCATCCCCTTCACCGTCTCAAAAACCCGCCCACACGGCATCGTCAAAGTCACAGCCGAATCAAGACTCACCATCCTCAACGAACCCGCACCTGAATCCAAAGGACTACCACGCACAACCTACGAAGACATCGGCGGCTTACACGAGGAAATCCAGCGCGTCCGCGAAATGGTTGAACTCCCCCTGAGACATCCGGAACTGTTCCAACGGCTCGGCATAGAACCGCCAAAAGGCGTATTGCTTCACGGTCCGCCTGGATGCGGCAAAACACTCTTAGCCCGAGCAGTAGCAAACGAGTCAGAAGCGAATTTCTACTCAATTAACGGACCCGAAATAATGAGCAAATTCTACGGTGAATCCGAAGCGCGCCTACGCGAAATTTTCCAGCAGGCTCAGCAGAACGCCCCAAGCATCATATTCATCGACGAGTTAGACGCCTTAGCACCTAAACGCGAAGAAGTCACAGGCGAAGTAGAACGCCGCGTCGTAGCGCAGCTCCTCGCCCTCATGGATGGCCTATCGGGAAGAGGAAACGTCATAGTAATAGGCGCCACCAACAGACCAGGCGCTTTGGACCCTGCACTCAGGCGACCAGGCAGGTTTGACAGGGAAATCGAAATCGGCGTTCCAGACAAAGCGGGAAGGTACGAGGTAATCCAGATTCACACCAGAGGCATGCCGCTGGCTGAAGATGTGGACTTGAAGAAGCTGGCTGATATGACCCATGGGTACACTGGTGCTGATTTGTCTGCGTTGGGCAGGGAAACAGCTATGAAAGCATTGCGCAGGTACTTGCCGCAGATAAACCTTGAAGAAGAACGCATACCGCCAGCGGTGCTTGAGAAGATGGAAGTGACAATGGACGACTTCATTAACGCTTACAAGGAAGTTACGCCAACCGCCATGCGTGAAGTGTACATTGAAGTGGCTACAGTGCATTGGAGTGACATAGGCGGTTTGGACGGCGTTAAGCAGCACTTGAAAGAGTCTGTTGAGTGGCCCATTAAGACTCCGGAAATCTTCAAGCGCTTAGGAATAAAACCGCCGAAAGGCATACTGTTGTATGGTCCGCCTGGATGCGGCAAAACACTCTTAGCCCGAGCGGTGGCAACTGAAAGCGAAGCCAACTTCATATCCATCAAAGGCCCAGAAGTCTTCTCCAAATGGGTCGGCGAATCAGAAAAAGCCATCAGGGAAGTGTTCAGGAAAGCGAGGATGGCGGCGCCCGCGGTGATATTCTTTGATGAGATGGATTCGCTTACGCCTAATCGCGGCGCAGGCATGGGCGACAGCGGAGTTTCAGAACGTGTCATAAGCCAACTGCTCACCGAGATGGATGGAATCCTGACCTTGCAAGACATAGTGGTGATTGCAGCCACGAATAGGCCTAACTTGATTGATCCTGCCGTGCTGAGGCCTGGAAGGTTCGACAGGCTGATCTACGTGCCTGAGCCAGATGAAAAGAGCAGGCTTCAGATACTGAAACTGTACACGACGACAATGCCGCTGAATAAGGATGTGGACTTGAACCAGTTAGCGATGGGGACGAGGTATTATTCAGGTGCAGACCTTGAGAATTTATGCCGAGAGGCGGCGATGCATGCTTTGCGGCGAGATGTCAATGCCACAGAGGTTACGATGAAAGAGTTTCAGGACGCATTGAAAGAGGTCGGTCCATCTGTTAGCCCTGACATGGAGAAGTGGTACAAGGGCTTCATGCAGCAGGTCCGCCAAGTACAAAAACCAACAACGCCTATTGCTTAAGGAGGAAAAAACACATGCCATTACCAACGAAAATATGGAAAACTCGTCCCACCTACTTTGTTTTACTGGAGATTCTGAACAAGAAAGGCGACATGTCCGAAAACGACCTTTTCTCTGCAGTGCAAGACGAGTTTGAAGATTTAGGCTACAGGGACTTCAACGAACTGCTGCTAAAGCTGGAGGTCGCGGGCAAAATCCGTACCACATCCTTGTCGCGCGGGAAAAAACGCGTCGAACTCATTCGTTAGTTGACCACGACAACGCCGTGCAGCATATGAAAACCGAATCCGACGCCGTAGTTATCGGCGCTGGACCTGCCGGCTCTTTTACCGCTTGGGAACTTGCCAAACGCGGCGTAGATGTATCGGTTTTTGAGGAGCACAAGGCAGTCGGTGTTCCGTCGCATTGTGCGGGGCATTTGAGCATTCGCAGCCTGCGAAACTTGGGGTTGTACCCGCTTCCAGTGGGCATAGTGGAAAACGTGTTTTCAGGGGCTAATTTCTATTCGCCAAAGGGCGCCAAATTTTCTGTGAAGCTATCCAGTCCTGTGACTTGCGCGGTTAATCGCGAGTTGTTCGACAAGCACTTAGCGGCGAAGGCAGAGGGCGCTGGCGCACGGTACTTTTTGAATTCGCGGGTTCAATCGCTCCAAATTGACGCTGGGTTTGTTAAGGGTGTAAACGTGGTTCATGGCGATGGTGTGGAGGAGCGGTTTTCATCGAGGATTGTTGTTGACGCCGAAGGTATCTCTTCGAGAATTCTGAGGCAAACAGGTTTGTCCGGGCTTAACCGCGAAGGGCTGGTTTATGCGGTGGAGGCTGAAGTGGAAAACGTCGAAGACATGGATGAGCACGCGGTTGAAGTTTACTTGGGAAGCCAGTATGCTCCGGGCTTTTACGGGTGGCTCATTCCAAGGCTGGACGGAACGGCGAAGGTCGGGCTTGCCGTGAACTGCGGGAACCCGAAAGAGTTTCTGGAGCGGCTGATGCACCAGCATCCTGTGGCTTCGAAACAGCTCGAAACGGCGAAGGTAAAGCGGTTGTCTTTTCACGCGGTAACTCTCGGCGGACCAATCGCCAAAACTTACTCAAACGGGTTCCTGGCGGTTGGCGACGCGGCGTCTCAGGTGAAGCCCACCACGGGAGGCGGCGTAATCTTCAGCTTGACATGCGCCAGAATCGCGGCGGAAGTTGCAAGCGAAGCCATAAAGCGAAACGATTTGTCCGCGGAGTTTCTGCGGCTATACCAAGAACGTTGCATGGACGCGTTGGGTTTCGATGTGCGCGTTATGCTGAAGGCTAGAAAGGTGCTTGACGCATTTTCCGACGAGAAACTGGATAAAGCGCTACGGTTCGCCTCGAAAATGGGTTTGGACAAGGCGCTGCGGAACGTTGAGGAGATAGATTTTCAGGGACGAACTTTGCTTACGGTGCTGAAGAAGCCAGCTGCTTACGCCTCTTTAGCTTACTTCTTTGCCTTGTACTTGTCTGCAAACCCTTAAAACATCGGAAAACAACCTCATAGCGACTGTTGAGGAAGCGAATATGAGCGAATTCGAGTACAAGCAAGTCCTCGTGTTCCGCGCGGACTTGAAACTTGGCAAAGGCAAGATTGCTGCGCAAGCTGGGCACGCGGCTGTTGCTGCAGCGGAAGAAGCCCGCATACACCACAGAACCTGGTGGGAAGCGTGGAGGTACGAGGGGCAGCGCAAAATAGCCGTCAAGGTTAAAGACGAGAAGGAACTGCTGGAGCTTGAAGAAGCGGCTAAGGATTTAGGTTTCCCCAACGCGCTCATTGTTGACAGAGGGTTAACCCAGATTCCTGAGGGAACAATAACTTGTTTAGGAATTGGGCCCGTTCCAGCAGGGAAAATTGACAGGTTAACGGGCAAACTGCGGTTGCTTTAGAAAGAAGGCGTTTGAAGCTTGCCGATTCCACAAGTCGAACAGGAGATGGGCATCGACGTTTACGTCACTAAGTCGCCTGGAGTCGGCGGAGTTATTCGGCGAACTGTTGACGATTTCGCGGTGGAAGAGGTGCTTGTTGACGGCTCCAAAGCCACGGTGGAAAAGTCTGTGAAGAAGCCAGTTTTAGGAGCCACAGCGTTGAGGCAGCGTTTCTTGCTGTGTGTTTTGGTGAAGTGGAACTGGGACACGTTCATAGCCGTCAAGAACGTGGCGAAAGAACTATGCATTGACCAGACGCGGATAAGCATCGCAGGCATCAAAGACGCCAAGGCAGTTACCGCCCAACACGTCACAATCGAGGGGGTTTCAGTGGAAGACGCGCTGAAAGTTCACGTTAAAGATGTGGAGTTGCGACCTGTGGGATACTTCCATGAGCAGCTGTCCTCGTACTTCCTGCTTGGAAACAACTTCGGCATAAAAATCAGAGAGATAAGCCATCCGAAGGCGACGGTTGAAAAGCGAATAACAAGGATTGCCAGTGAAATCGCAGCGGCGGGGGGAATTCCGAACTTTTACGGTCACCAACGCTTCGGCACCACCCGAGCCATAACGCACCTTGTTGGAAAAGCCATGGTCCAAGGAGACCTCGAAGAAGCAGCCATGCTGTTTCTGGCGAAGCCTAGCCGACATGAGCACCCTTCGTCTCGGCAAGCCCGCAAGGAACTTAGAGCGAAACAGGACTTTAATCAGGCGCTGCAGGATTTTCCCGTGCAACTCCGTTACGAGAGGCTGATGCTGGCGCATTTGGTTGAGGCGCCGGGCGATTTCGCGGGTGCCTTTAGGCGACTGCCGCTTAAGCTGCGCATGTTGTTTGTGCAGGCGTACCAGTCGTTCTTGTTTAACCGTTTCTTAAGCGAAAGAATCAGGGGTGGTTTTTCCCTGGGCAGGGCGGAAGTTGGAGATTACGTGGTGAACGTTGAGCGTTCAGGGTTGCCGATGAAAGGAACGGGCAAGGTGGTGGGCTCCGCTGATGTTGCGGAGATTAACGGGTTGATTAAGGCGGGCAAGATGCGGGTTGCTTTGCCTATTTTTGGGTTTAGGCAGAGGCTTTCGCAAGGCGCAATGGGCGAATTTGAAAAGCGGATTTTGGAGGCAGAAGGCGTGGAAGCGCAGAATTTCAGAATCGACGCTATGCCTGAGATTAGTGGTAAGGGTGAACTGCGCGCGGCGGTTTCTCCCGTCCGTAACTTTGAGGCTGGAGCGGTTTCAGCCGACGCGGATGAGTCGAAGAAGTACCAAGCAGGGTTGGAGTTTATGCTGCTTCGGGGTTCCTATGCGACTGTGCTTCTTAGAGAGATAATGAAGCCGTGGAATCTGATAAGTGCAGGCTTCTAGCTGCTTACATTTTGTCGGTTCGGTTGAGTTCGCGGGTTCTGTTGACGCCGTCTATCTCGGTTATGAAGTCTGCTACGCTTTTCGGGACAAGCGTCTGCCAGCTGTCATCCAGCAGCATCTTCTCCCTGACTATCGTTGACGAGTAAAACTGTCTCTCGAAGAAGGGGATGCCTTTAACTTTGTAGCCTGCCTCCATGAAAAGCCTCTTGGTTAACGGCTCGTTGGTGTAGACTATGTGGAATTTGGGCGTGTAGCCTTCGACGGCGGAGACCCACATCATGTGCAGGTGCACGTCGGGAACTGGAACCACCCAGACTCTGGCTTGATCGATTTCGGCTTCTTCCAGCGCGTTGCGGATCATGACTAGGCGTTCGCCAGCTGTAAACGGGTTGTTGATGTTGTGGCTGTACTGGGCGCTGCCGATGACGATGACGATTTCCTCCACTTCTTCAAGAACATTCTTAATCGCGTCTAAGTGACCCAAGTGGAATGGCTGGAATCGTCCAACGTAGAGACCGCGGGTAGGCATTGGCTACACCTGTGCCTTTGAGAGTGGATGCTGCGGGCTTTTATGATTTGCGATTCACCGATACTGTTAAGTTATCCAACATATTATCTGCTTCTTGACTTTTCTATACTCATTAGATTAAGGTTAGGCTGTCAGTTTTGTTTACTCAGCGCCTTTGAGTACTGAAACGAAGAGTTTCCCGAATCCCAATCTTGACCCATTCACCATGCCAAAGCTGCTAGTAAAAACTACACTTGTGTTGATTGCTTCTGCCCTAAAAAATTGGATTAACTCTGAAAATTCCTCTTCAATTAATTTTGCGTCAGATTTTACCTTATTTTCGTCTAACTCTATTATGGGCGGAACTTCTTCACCAAATCCATATCGAGCAACGGTTTTTTCAAAACACTCTAAATCATTAATATCACATATCTCATTACTATTTAGATTAATTTGGGTTGTAGACCTGTATAACAAGTCGGTTTTTGTGAAGACAATTATCACTGGATGCCGCTTTACTTGCTTTAGTCTGTAGGTATTAACATCTAAATATTGTTGCCAT
>CAYGVV010000086.1:0-7533 GCA_964353395.1 uncultured Candidatus Bathyarchaeia archaeon
TTTGACATGAGCAATCCAGCATGTTTTCGGTGTGAAACCATGCTTGTTCTTTACATAAATTTGAATCTTTTTGTAGGTAGCCATTTATACTCTCCGTTTTTTGATAATACACAAGCACCCTTAAAAAATGGTGGGTGGGCGTAAATTTCTTGTTAAATAGTATGAAGGGGAGAGGGTGAAATGAGAAAAGAGGAAAACTTCAAAACTGAATCGTTGGCATTTACTGAAAAAGTCAAAAATATTAAATATTATGACGAAGAGAGCTGGTTTAGCAGCGCTTACTCAACATTAAGTCCGTTTAGAACCATCGAAGGGGGCGGTTTGTCTGAAGAAGTGAAGAAAACCCTCAAAAGTCTCTTATTTTCTTCAATAGAAAATCTTAAGTTATTCTCTGTGGGTGATTACGACAAATGGTTTTACGAACTTGCTAAAAGAATAACTGATAGAGTTTCTAAACTTTCCTTTGGACATGCTCAAAAATTGATAAATATTCTCATGAAATATCATTTTGTTTATTTTTATTCTGATTTTGATGAAGAGTGGAAGAAAAAATATTTGTGGTTGGTTCCTTATTTCAGTCATTTTCACGCACCCATGGATAGAAAAGTTTTGAAAAATTTAACAGAAAAATATTCATTGGAAATTCTCCCTGACAGATTTAGCTGGACTAAATGGCAATGGAAAGATAAGGTTCTGTATGAAGAGATTCAAAATTTTGTCCAGAAAATAGTGGAGAAAGCTGAAATGTATTACGATAACAGATTATATTTTGAAATGAAGGAATTATGGAAAAATCCCTCTGAGGAAATAACACAACAGAAATGGGATTATGGAAAGGGAAAGATGATGGAAAGAGCACATGGTGAAGGTAGCATTAAAAACTTCGTAGAAGAGATAGTAGATAGAATCAACAAGCAAGGCGTTGGGGCATTTAAATTAAATGAGACAAAAGGTTACTTTTCAATCGCGAGAGTAGGATGGGGAAGATATAAGAATGTAGTGTGCTTTGTAAAAAATGAGCATGTTCTTTCTATAAGTAAATATGCTAATATTGAAGAAGCACTCTTCGACAACCCTCCATATAATAAACTAAAGAGAACTCGTCCACCTAAAATGTTGATATTAACACCAGAATGTTTGGACTTATATTCCCATCACGTGGAATATGACCTTAAAGAAGATGAAGAAGTCATTTTTAAACTATGCAGAGAAGCCTGTGAAAACTTTCGACGCTGAAACCAACAAAACCAGTCTAAATTCAAGGTTGAAAGCTATGTATAATGACTGCGTTTGGAAGACATGCGACGCCCCTGGCAAAGTCGGAGCAACCTTCTGCTGCGCGCGCTGGGTATAAAATAGCGGGGCTGATATGCGTCCCTCTTGACCGTCGGGTTTGTGCGGCGACAATAAACCTTTCGCTTGGCTAAAACAAGCGAAACCCATCAGGGCTTGGGTTTATGTCGGCGCTTATTCTTCAAACGCATAAACAAAAATATATAGCGGTTCTTGACCGCGCTGCCCTCACCACAACAGGGCAACACATCAGAGGCAAAAGAGCGGACTATCAAGACCGCGCTTTTAGGCTGACTAAACAGCCTCAGTTCTTTCTGGCAGCTTTTTCTTACAAGAAAGAGTGCTTAGGCGTCGTCAGCGCGGGAGCGCAGCGACCGCGCCTGTACTTGTCTACATGATTACGAAACTTCACATTTTGCTTAAAATACTTTGAACATATTGTTCTAAAATTACTTAAACTATGAACAGTCTATGGCTGGAAAATACGTTTATTCAATAACATCCGTGATTGGATTCTAAAGAATTTTGGTTCTTGATTCGTTGAATTGATTTGGAGAAAATTTTATTAACTCACAAATTAAACCTTAGATGCAATGAAGACCAAGTGGCTCCCTGTTTTTCTCGTTTCTACGCTGCTTACCTCAGCTCTGCTCAGCTACGGCTTTATGAACACCGCTGCCCAAGAGACTTCTCCAGACGTTTACTTCGGCGTTTACATAGCCTACGGCAGCGTCCCACAAGCCGAAGCACTCATGGACCGCGTCAGCGCATTCACAAACCTCTTCGTCGTAGGAACGACACCAATAGCTTGGACGTCCAACGTGAACACGACTTTCGCCTACGCTTATGACAAGGGCTTGTACTTCATGAGTTTGATAGCGTCTCTGGGTCCGGACTGGTATAAATTTGCCAATGACACGTGGGGAGCACATGCACAGGGTTTCTTCGCTGTGGATGAACCTGGGGGAAAGGCGTTGGACAGCCCGTCAACATCGACCGTGGGATGGGACAGCTTCAGCGTGCCCACAAACCCTGCCGAAGCAGCAAGCGTGTTTGAAAGCACCGTCGGCGGCAGACTCAACAGTACAAGGTATGCTAGATTCAGCCTGATGAGCTATCCCCTGTTCACGGCTGACTACGGGCTTTATTGGTTTGACTACAAGGCAGGTTACGACGGGCTCTTTGCAGAATTTGCGGCAAACTACAGCCGACAGATGACAGTTGCTCTAGTCAGGGGCGCTGCCACCGTTCAGAATAAGGAGTGGGGAGTCATGATTCACTGGAAGTATGATGTGCCGCCATACTTGGAGTCGGGCGAAGACCTGTATAACGACTTGATTTATGCTTACAATGCTGGGGCAAAGTACATAGTGATTTACGATGCAAACGAAGGCTGGACTCAAGATATCCTGCAGCCAGAACACATCCAAGCGATGCAGCAGTTCTGGGAATACGTCCAGAACAACCCTCGCCAGAGCCACACGGTTAGCGAACGTGCAGCCCTAGTTTTGCCAGACGCCTATGGATGTGGTTTTCGATGGCCAGGCGAAAAGATTTGGGGGATATGGCCTCAGGATGAAACCTCTGAGATAATAAACGCAGTCATCGGACATCAGCTGGAAGTATATGACGATAAACTTGACATAATTTACGATGACGGATTAGCTCCGGGCAACAATTACGGATACAGTCAACTCATCTACTGGAACGACCCAAGTGCGCAGCCTTCGCCCTCTCCTACGCCGCAGCCTACAGCTTCACCAGACCCAGCTACAGGATTTTTCTTGCCCACGGAATACATCTATGCAATAGCAGCTGGAATTGCAGCTGCAGCAGTCGTGGCAACCGTGCTCGTGCTTAGAAAGAGACAATAACACCAGAATAGTAAAATAGGAAAATCCAGCCTACGCGTACTTGCTGGAATGTTTTTGTCGTGAATTTTAGTTAAGATTAGGCGTACATACAGTTTATTAAGACTTGTTACACAGCATACTTTCAAAGAACTACCACCCAATTCGAACGAAGGGGGAACAACATCAACGAAGAACAAGCAAGACGCAAAAACACTAGATATTCTAGACCAATCAGAGCCAGTGGCGATTATAAATAGTGAAACGAGAAAACCCGCCACCTTCCAAGAAGTCTACCCCCTTCAAGAACCATACGTTTACGCTGCAATAGTAAAGGAACCAGAAACTGGGAAAACATTCTACCAAATAATTGAACCAACCCTCCAGAAAGAAGAAGAGAAGTACCTCACCGAACTGAAAACCTTCCTGATGGAAGAACTCGACATAAATCTGAAAGAAACCGAGAGCAAAGAGAAAGCAGAAAACTACCTCAAACAAAAAATCAAAGAAACAGTGAAAAAGTACCACATAAAAATCCAGCCGGAAGCAATGGACAAAATCGCTTACTACATAATAAGAGATTTCATTGGCTATGGAAAAATCGACCCCTTAATGAAGGACCACTTAATCGAAGACGTATCAGCAGACGGAGTGAACATACCATTATACGTGTGGCATCGACTATACGAGTCGATACCAACAAACATAATTTTCCCCGACGCGGCGGAACTGGACTCATTCATAGTTCGCCTCGCCTATCTTGCTGGAAAAAACATTTCCGTTGCCGCCCCAATTCTTGACGCGTCACTTCCAGATGGCAGCCGCATCCAACTGACCTACGGACGCGAAATAACCCGAAGAGGCTCAACCTTCACCATCAGACGCTTCAGAGCTGACCCGTTAACAATCTCAGATTTGATTACGTTCAACACTATGTCCTCAGAGTTGGCCGCGTACCTGTGGTACATTATAGAAAACCGAGCATCCGTACTCGTTGCTGGCGGTGTGGCCTGTGGAAAAACAACCGTACTAAACTGTTTATCCATGTTCATCAGACCTGAAATGAAGATAGTAAGCGTAGAAGACACTCAGGAGCTCAATCTTGCCCATGAAAACTGGATTCCCTCCGTTGTAAGGTCAGGCTTCAAGTACGAAGATAAACAAAACACGATCAGCATGTTCGACCTTCTAAGAGCCGCAATGAGGCAGAGACCAGACTACATTATAGTGGGCGAAGTCCGAGGAGAAGAAGCCTACACGCTTTTCCAAGCCATGGCTACGGGGCACCTCGGCATGTGCACGTTTCACGCCGAGTCAGTTGACGCCGTCATAAACAGGCTTGAATCGGAACCCATGAACATCCCAAAAGCGCTCATAGCTATGACCAATGTGATAATGGTCATGGCGCGAACCGAAGTCAACGGAAAACCCGCAAGAAGAGCAAGCGTCGCCACAGAAATCAAAGACCTCGACGTCAAAACAAAAGAGCTACAAACCGAAGAAGTATTCCAGTGGAACCCGAAATTTGACCGTTTCTCATTTTCTGGCCACAGCAGCCTCTTGGAGAAGCACATGCAGAAAATGGGGTTGACACAAGAGGATGTGGACCGCGAGCTAAAATATCGTAAGGCTGTTCTCGAATGGATGGTGCAGCAGGGTATACGCCGGCATACTGATGTGGCAAAAGTCATCAGGGAATACTATGTGAACCCGAACCGCGTGTTTCAGAAAGCCAAAGTGGGATTGATGTGACAGCCTCAGAAAATACCGAAACTAAGTTGCGAAAAAAGGTCCGAGCGCCAAAAGCGCCAAAGCAAAAAAAACAGAAGGCTGAAAAAAGCACTGAGACAGGGTTCGAGAAACTTAACGGAGCCGCTTTCCAATTAGTAGGTGAAAAAATCGGTCGCGCTTTGCCGCTTTTTCGAGATTTAGACCGTAACTTGCAGAAGTCAGGGGTGAAGATTAACTTCAAAGCCTATGTAAGTTTAACCGTTTTCACCACAATCATAGCCTCCGTATCCACTGCGGCTGCTGTTCCGCTATTGCTGTTCCTCGTCTTCCATGTGCCTCTTCTGCCAGCGCTCTTGTTCGGCTTAGGCGCAGGTTTACTTGCGACTACGGGTTCAGTCGTCGGGTTTTATTTCTTCCCCATTTACCGCGCGGATAAGCACAAACGAGAGGTAGATGACGAATTGCCGTTTACCACTGGGTACATGGCTATTCTCGCAAGTGCGGGAGTTGCTCCGGAAAAAATCTTCTATTCCCTTTCAACGCTGAAAATGCCTTTGGCAGCATCCGCTGAAGCTCGAGATGTCATGAGGCACATCAGCCTGTTTGGTTTGGATGTGATTTCGGCTTTGGAAAAAAGCTCAAGCCGAACGCCTTCGGAAAAACTTCGTGAAATATTAGAGGGAATCATATCAACCATGCACAGCGGAGGCAATTTGGCGGTTTATCTCCGTGAAAGATTCAAAGCGTACATAAAACTGAGGAAGCTCAGCCTCAAGAAATTCTCTGATACGCTTTCAGCTTTGGCAGAAGTTTATGTGGCGCTGCTCTTGACCGCGCCGTTGCTCTTCATCATCATGCTCTCAGTCATGTCAGTTATGGGTGGAGGCAGTCTGGGCGGGTTAAGCTCGGATATGCTGCTAAAACTCATCACTTACATCGTGATTCCAATATGCGCGCTAGTGTTCTTGATAATTGTGGATTCAGTATCACCAAAATGGTAATTGAAATGCCCAAGATAGAGAAAAAAACGAAAATCATCATAATAGTAGCTTCGTGTTTGGCAGCCGCCTCTATAGTACTGTTCGGCTACTTCACCGTGGGATTCAGCGTAGCGTTGGACGATTTCGTCTTCTTCGGTTTACTTGCCGTGATCTCGCCGATAGCAGCCGCAAACTACGTTGACTACCGATGGCAAAAAGGCATAGATGAGCACTTGCCAGACCTTTTCAGGAGCATAGTTCAAGCCCAAGAAGTAGGCATGACCCTTCCTCAAGCTATTGACGACGCCGCAAAAAGAAACTATGGTCCTTTGACTTCTGAACTGAAAAATATGACGGTGCAGATGTCTTGGGGATACAGCTTTGAAGAGGCACTTACAGCCTTTGGAAAACGCGTCGGCACTGTTATGATGCAACGAATCTTGCCCATGATAATCGAGGCAAGCCACTCTGGGGGTCACGTGGAGAAAGTGTTTGATCCCATGGGCAAGTTCATTCAAACAAACATAATGCTTGAGAAGGAACGCAAAACCCAGACAAGACCCTACATCATGATAATCTACGTGGCGCTCTTCGTGTTCCTGTTCACCATAATACTTCTCTTCAACACATTCTTCGCAAACGCGGGAGGCGTATCGTCAATGTCAACGCCCGCCACTTCGCCGGATGAAATGAAGCGGATTTTTCTCCACATGACCCTCATTCAAGGTTTCTTCGGGGGACTTGTGGCTGGAAAAATGGGCGAAGGCTCAGTAACCGCGGGGTTAAAACACAGTTTAATCATGATGGTGCTTGGCTTCGTAGCCTTGAAATTCTTTATGTGAGGCGAAAAAGAAGTGAAAAACTTTTTGAAAAGATTTTTGCGGAACAAGCGCGCCATCACGCCTGTTTTAAGTGAATTATTGCTCACCGTTATAGTTGTGGCGGCTATGTCTGTTGCCACGACAGCTACGTACGTTATTACAACTAATCTTCGGGAAAACATGAGCGAACGCGTCATAGTTGAAGATTTGTGGTTTAATCAGGCAACGGGCACTGTTAATGTCTACTTGCAAAATGTTGGGAAAGTAGATGTCAGCGTTTCCAGTGTTTACATTAACCATACGAGCCAGCCTTTTGACATGCCTTTCCACTTGGAGATAGACGGGCACAAGTGGCTTGGCATTTCGTACAGCTGGCACTCTGGGAACCTCTACTACATAGATATTGTCACAAACAGGGGAACACACATTGCAAGCTATTACAAGGCAACTTAACAGGCTGAAACGCGATAAACGCGGAATGAGCACAGTCATAGCCGTAATGCTAAGTCTGGTATTGCTAGTTGTCGTTGTGGGTAACGTGTTCCTCGCAAGTTACCAGATGAACCAACTTGACACGGAAAAAATGCAGGAAAGCTTAAGCCTCACGAATGTGGCAAACACGCGTTCCCCTTGGGTCACCGCCCAAAACGAATTCTCCATAAGTACTGGCAGCATACTGAGCGGAACGTACACGGACACCAAGGTTTCAGACGGAGCCCATGAGACGTTCAAGGCTGAACCGCAAGGTTTCGACGAGTTCAATCCTTCGAACGCCCTTCCTGTCGGATAAACTAGCTACGTTTCAGGCAGTGTTACAGACTTAAGCTCAAATGACGACGTTTACATGAATTTTCGCAC
>CAYGVV010000087.1:0-7354 GCA_964353395.1 uncultured Candidatus Bathyarchaeia archaeon
CCCAATAAGAGGTGCGAGACTCAACTTATTACGAATTTAGGAACACGCATGCGCGTTAGACTTTTAAGTACAAAGGTTACGAGTTTTAAAACAAGAACTAATCAGTGACAGCCTATGCGGTGAATTTGGTTGAAGAATGACGAGTGTGCAATCTACATAGTAACTAAGCATGGCTATACGCAAAGATACCGTAAAGAGAAGAATTGTTGGACACAAACCTGTCCAAACGGTAAAGTTCGGCTACTTACTGCAGAGCAACTATTATCACACATCTTACCACCTCTTGCTGGTGTCAGCAGAGCAATTGTAAAGGTAGAACGGATATCACCTGAGAAGTCGAGTTGAATATCTGGGAACCCAAATCCACAGACCAATCAGACCTGAAGAAACTCGAGCCTTCGTCGGAAACATAAACCCAAACCTCAGGGGAGAAATTCTTCAATTCAGCGCCGTCATATTTGTATCCTATTAGCTATTGTATGCAGAAAAGGGGGGAGGAGAGGGTCGCTATTGGCGGTTTTCAAAGCCAAAAACATGTTGAAGAACAGGGAAGGGGTCTTTTCTAAGTGGCTGGTATCTTCTCAGGGTTGGTTGAATATTTCGCGATAGATTTAAGCGCGGATTAGTGCATAAAGTGTTTGTTGAGGCATTAGGTGTGAGCGCTAAAGTTCTAGAAGAAACCCGCGAGGAACTGCAGGAAATCAAGCTTCTCTACAAGGAGCTAGTTGAAAAGCTTATTCCCGTAGATAAACCGACCAAGGAAGAAAAAAAGCCATGGAGCAAAAAGACGAGGTCGCTGAAGAAGACGAACTGATGAAAACGCTTGGCTGAACGCGATTCGGTTTTTTTCCAAGGCAACTCCTGCTCAGTCAGATTTCAAATTGTAAATTTCTTGGTAAATTGGTAAATTTCGCGTGAGTTCATAAGCGTCCGCTGGTTCCAGTTTTTCCAAAGGAGCACCAAACCAGAATGCGGCAAAAGTGAGGTGAAAATCAAAGAGGCACGGCAATTTTAGTCAGGGGCTATTCTGCAAAAGCCCAATGCACAGGAAAGAGAAAACAACATGCTTTTCACGATTCTGCGCAGACCCGCCTGCAAACGCACACGCAAACAACATACCAACCTACACAAACAACCAGCACCAGCAACAATCACATCAGAGAACACACACAAAACCAACATGCAAAACCAACAACCCAACTATAAATAAGGGGGCTATAGACTGCTCCAAGCACTAGAGTACAAACATCGGCAACCAAAAACACCAAAAATAAAAACAACCTCCACCATAACACAATAAGAAGCAGAGGGTGAAACCATGAAACCAGAAACCACAACCATAAAACAAAAAATCACCATCCCAGCAACACCAGAAAAAGTCTACCAAGCCTACATAGACCCAAAAAAACACAGCGAATTCACAGGCAGCAAAGCCACAGGCAAACCCACCGTCGGCAGCAAATTCACATCATGGGATGGATACATCCAAGGAAGAAACTTGGAACTTGAAAAAGGAAAACGAATAGTCCAAGAATGGACAACCACAGACTGGCCAGAAAACTATCCCCCCTCCAAACTGGAACTGACCTTTCAACAAACTGCTGAAGGCACAGAAATCCTGATGATTCACTCCAATGTTCCCGCATCGCAGAAAGAAGAACTTGCAGAAGGATGGACCGAATTCTACTGGAAACCACTAAAAAAACACTTCAAAAAATGACCAAAATGCCAAAAGCACATGGATATGCAAAGTGGAACTGGGCATGGGAATTGAACCCAACCAAAATGGATGTAGCATAGACCAAGTCGCTTTTTTCCGACGTTAGCAGCAGAAAAAAATGTTCAAAAAACAGAATCTTTCTATTCTGGCACGATTGAAGCAGAAATTCGAGCTTTGATATTTTCGTATTTTTGCTGAATCTCTTTCTAGGACTGCACGATTTCTGTACTAATTCTACGTCGAGATTCAGGAACAAGGTCCTTGCTCTTTGCCGCTTTCTGTTCAAGCTTTTCAAGATTTGTCTCTGCTAAGCGGCGCATTTCTTCAACTTTCTTCAACGAATCGGCTTTCAGCTTTTGCATTTTTGCGAAGTCATTTCGCACATCGTTAACCATTTTGCTTGCTTTTTCCTTAGTTTGAACCATTTTTTCCAAAAACTCGCGCTCGGATGTACCTCCCACACGAATCACCATTTGGTTATGGGTGCCTTAAAGTACTTATCCTTTTCCACAACGAGGGATTGCCAGAGTGGAAAACAACCAAAAGACACATTTCCTACTGGTCACAGCTTTAGAAATTCAGCGAATTCCTGTTTCGCCAGTAGCGGTGGTGAACAATGCAAACCAATTTTCAAAAAACGGCCTTATCCAACCGAATATTGGCACTTTTTATTAAATACAGTGGCAGCTAATGACAAGTTTTAAAAAAGAACCTCAGTATCACATATAGCAGGGATGCTCATGTCAGAAGAGACTGCCTCGGAAGTTGAAAAATTCATTTTGCCATTTTCAGTCCTTTCCGAAAAAAGGCAAAAACCATTCACCTCAGATATGGAACTAGCTGCCGTTTTCTCCATAACGGAGCTTAACCGAGGAAAAGGCGGTGGCATAATTCTGAAACGCTCTAAAGAAAAGATTGCTTTCATTGCAAAAATAGGCTATCCTCTATGGCTTTACCCGTTCTCTGACACTATTCTTCTCTTCGATGGCTTAAACGTATCTGAATACGCTCTGCCATATGCCCTGATTTCAAACGTAAAAGCTCTAATTGAGAACTTGAAAACTGGCTCAAAAACACGCGAAACCCATTTGGCTTTTCTTTCCGACCACACTAACTATTTTGGTGTAAATGTCAGGGAAAAAAGCCTTCTAATAAAGGGTTTAATAAGTGACTCAGGGTTCCTGCGAGAGATGGATTCGTATCGTCGAGAAGCAACGAAAATAGAAGATCAACCTGCGAATACAGGATTGTTATCTTCGGTCATAGATGAAGCCGCACTCTTGTCCATCACTCATGAACTGGCAAGTTTGCACTCCTCCTTCGCGAAAGATGTTAAGGTTCTCCACATGTGCATCCAGCTCTTGGGAAAGGTGACTCGAACCTTTCTCAATGAACTTCACGATGATGTGAAAGCTATCCGAGAAGAATTTGCCCTCAAAATAAGCGATGAAGAGGAAATTGTAGCTCCGAAAGTTAATGCCCTGAGAGAAGAATACGACAAGAAAGTAGTTGCGTTGGCGAGAAGCTTTGAGGGCAAACAACTGCCTTTGCACAAGGAAAAACTGAAACTTGAAAAATCCAAAGAAGAGGTCCTTGCGAAAATCGAGCATTACAATTTAGAAGCAAAGACCCATGCAGATAATGATGACACCGTTGGTAAGCAGAAATGGAAACAAAAAAGCAATGAAGCTAAACAGGAACTGTCTGCCATTCAAGATCAGCTGAAGGCAAGAGAAAAAGCTCTTAAAGATTTGGAGAATCAGCGAGCTTCTGAGGCTTTGAGGCTAAGGTTTGAACTGGAAGTTGGGATTAAGGAAGCCCGCAAAAACCTAGTTGAGATAGAAGCTTCCCGGGACGCGAAAATCCTGGTCGCTAAACAAGAAATGGTAAAACTTGAGAAACAAACCAAAATAGTAAGTGACCAAATCGGCAGAACTGCGAAGCTTAGAGAAGCCAACATAGCCCAATTTGATAAGCTCTGCTTGAAACCAGGCTCAGAAGAGTTGAATAAGGCTCTGGTTTACGTGCCTTTCTATGTAGCTTGCTATGATTCTGGGACGAAGAAACGTTACTTGGTTATTCCCCCGTCTATGGTGGGTACTATTGGCATCTCAACCAGGCTCAAGGGGGCTTTGGGAAAGGCAAGAATCAAGGGTTTTCTTGTTCCACGATTCAGAGAGATAACCTCATTGGTGGACACGATTCAGTTGCAGAGTCAACAAAATAGCATATTCGAGACAGAACTGAAGGAGATTGGCAAGAAAAATAATATACTGGTCATAGATTCTGTGCATGAAGAAATAGAAAAAGGATTATTGAGTTTGAAAGATCAAGGCTGGCTTTCAGATAAAGACTATGGTTCTATTGTAGCAAGCGCCAAAACTAATCTGAGTATGCATGTTTGACTCAAATATTTCAACTACATTCTCAGTTAGAATTATCCTCGATATTTGATGACCCCGCAAAAACAGGATAGCGGCGCTAAGCATCGGTTGCAGACCTTGTCAAGAGTGGACACTTCTCAAACTCTGTCTGAAATTATGAGCAAGGTTTGAATTGAGGAACTATGGGGCACCATGGCTTTTAGCCGCGAGAACCTTTTATTGCTCTAAGTATATTGAGGATTTCGACTCGGCCAATTATCATGGCAGCAATGAGAAGCCACTTGTAGCCTATCGGTAGATTGATTGTTGTGGCGCCCATACTGACACCGTTTGTGGTTAACGCTGAGCCGACCTCAAATATTGAGTCAAGCAAGCTTATGCCAAGTGTCGCGAAAACCAAGCTGAAAATAAGCAGAATGGCAACGAAACTGACTAGATAGACCATTATTGACTTTAGTTCTTCTCGGGTTGGCTGGTCATCGTTCTTGCGTATGACGTTGATGAGCTGTCGGATGCGCTCCATTCTTATTCCGCCTGCCATACTGAAAGTGCAGCCTCCAACTAATCCTATTATAATAAAAAGTATCTTTGCTGGAAGAGGCGTTGCAGCAATGCTGAAGTATTCCATACCCGTTGACGAAGCCATGCTTACCACATGAAACAGAGAATCAAACGGATTTACCCAAGCGAGGATTGATATAACAACCGTAAAGACCGCTAACGCTCCAAGGTAAAGTTTGATTTCTGGAGTCAGGAGTTCTCGTAGTTTTAAGTGGAAGAGGTTGTAGTGAAAGCGGAAGTTGAGTGAACCAAGTAGCATAAGCATAATGATGCTTATTTGGAATATACCGATGCCTGCTGTGATGTTTGGCTGATACCCACCTGTCAATACGTCTATTGCAGCGCAACTTGCGATGACCAAGTTTGGTGGAGGATAAGTGAAGTAGAATATGGCAGTAAACAGAGCAACGAAAAACGTGTAGATTAGCATTATTGTTATGAATACTTTTTTGAGGTTGCCGCATAGTTTCTCGATACCGAAAGTTTCGCGAAAGGCATCAAGGTCTTCTTTTGGGTATAAGAAGGCTACGAGAATGTAAACGAAGCCTACTCCTCCGATGAACTCAACGAGACTACGGTAAAACAGCAGTGACAAGGGCAAAGACTCAGGGTGTAACACAAAGGAAAACCCAGTTGTTGTAAAGCCACTAACCGTCTCAAAGTAAGCGTTGGTGAAGAGGTCGAGCAGATTCCCGCTATTGAAAACGTTGTTCCACACGAAGGGAATCATAAGTACAAGCGGGAGAACTGTGAAGGTTAGGAGCAGGAGCCAAAGAGAAGTTCGTTCGTCCAGTTCTTTGCGTTCAGCAAACGAATTAAAGGCAAAGCCGACTCCGAACGCTATGAAGCAGGTGGCTATTAAACTGGCGACTGCCGTCAATTCGCCTGAGGAAAGCCCTATAGCTATTGGCAAAATCAGAAGCAAACCCACTACTTGAAGAAAAAAACCAAAGTTAGCGACGATTCTGCGTTTGCTTTCCAAACTTGAGCCCCAGCTTCCCGAATACTTTCTTAAGTTGTGTTTTCAAATCTTGAAGTAAGGTTGGATTGGATTATAACATTTTGCATTGATAGGCGAAGTTTGGCGTTTTTAACCGAATCTAGAATCGATTCCCAGATTGATGTTCTCAGAACAAAAGACGTCCGTTGCATTATGCAGTACTGGACCATGAAAACATCAATAACAACTTTGTCCATGCCTGTGTCAAATTCAGAGAGCGCAAGTAACCGTAAACAGCCTCAGTCTCAAGAAGCTGGGGATGGGAATTGAACCCATATATAACAGCTCTGCAGGCTGTCGCCTGGACGATTCGGCCACCCCAGCGCCCATGCAAATGAGAGTTTATGCTGAGACTAATAAAAACGTTGTTGGCTCAAATATTGAAATGTTGGGCGAAATGCTTCTGTTGTGCTCTCGGAGACTACCCCCTCCCTTTTAAATAGAGAGGATGCAGTTTTTCAGGCGCGTTTTTTATCTTCTTCTTTCTGCCGTTTCAGCGCTTGGCTAGCCAACCCCGTCAGGAAGATTATGCTGAAAACCAGTGCTCCAATGCCTATCTTGTACGTGAGTTCGATGTTTGAGTAGAGAACCGCGAAAATGAACACTATCATGAGCGCGAGCGTCAGAACTTCTTGGATACTGTCCGTGCCTAGCTTGAAAAAACTCACTTTTATCGCCACCTTTTTCAATCTTCATTCTCAGCGCGGTATTTAATAATTTTCTCTTCGCTTCCGCTTTTTCGTCGTAACTGTTAAAACTTGTTGATGCGAATAAGCTTTTATTACGACAGTCATGGCGACATCTCCCGCAAAACTTCCCCTTTTTCTATTTTAGGCTTGAACGTGCTATCAAAGAAAGAGATAGCGGAAGAAGTTCAGACCCATTTCGAATGAATCTTTTCTGTTGGCATTTCCATTTTTCTCCTTGCTGGTAAAAACTCAAGCTGGACTCTCAGTGTTTCTCTTTGGAAAAACATATAAACAAATCGTTCTTAGAATCAGACTCACCAAAACAGCTTAATGGCTAGAATCAGGGCTTAACTTTTGAGCTGAGGCACATATAGAACAATTATTGGACGCCGAAAAGGGGGAAGCTGAACGTAGGCTTGTCGTCTTACTTCTCTTTCTTTTCGTCTCCTTTGACGCCTTTCTTTATTCCGGAACCGATTCCTTTGGCAACTCCAAAACCCTTCTTAAGTCCTTTTCCGACAACCTCTCCGCTTTTCTCCGCAACTTCTTTTGCCTTTTCCTTTTTCTCTTCTGGCACATATTTCACCTCCAGACTTCAATTCCAATTGGTTTTGCCTTTGTATTTTGAAGAGTTTCTCGTAAAAGCTTTTGCATGGAATCTTGGGCATCGCCCAAGTAGCGAAACACCGAACAGCGAAAAAGCAGTCGCAGCTCCAAAGCTTCTTCTAGCATTGTTCTGGCGAGCAAGGTTAATGTCTTTTAGCCATTGTTTCAGGCTCTAATGTGGGTGATGTGGGAGAGGGCAAAGTCTTGTTCTTGGAGGGCTTTGTTGATTAGGTCTTGGATGGCAGCGTTCAGGTTTCCGTTGTAGTAGAGTCTGACAATTTTTTCGTTCATGCGCGACACAAACCTTAACACTTCAGTTGCGCGTTAGTGGTGGGTTCTTCTATAATCCCTTGAGCAAGTACATCAGCCGCAGGAACCACTTCGGAATCGCACT
>CAYGVV010000088.1:0-7298 GCA_964353395.1 uncultured Candidatus Bathyarchaeia archaeon
ATGAACATCCGTCGGCAGTTGCTGCGCGGCTTCCAACGCAAAGGATGAACGCCACTTTTTTCGGTACTTCACCGGTTGAGGGCTTATGAAGGCCTTGTAGCATGAGTCTTTCGAACTGAAGGTTAGTTATGATATCTGGGTGAAAGCCGAAGCCGTATTGACCAAAAAGCTTGGGGTTTATTAGGCTGTAACCGGTGCTCACGATTATGGCCCCTGCTTTCAAATCCATGAGTTCCTCTTCTTGCTTGAAGTTGATGGCTTCACTCTTGCAGAACTTTTCGCAAATCCTGCAAACTCCTTGCGTAAGATACAGACAGTAGTCTTTGTCTATGACGGAAGCGTTGGGGATGGCTTGTTTGAAGGGTCTATAAATGGCTTTATCTTGAACTAGATTCTCTTCAAAACTGCTTGGTTTCTTAACTGGACACTTATTGGAACATTCTCCACAAGCAATACATTTCTTGAGATCCACGTATCTCGGTTTCACTTTGATCTTAACTTCATAGTTTCCTGGCGAACCCCCGACAGCGACCGGTTCTGCGTTAGTGAAGATCTTTATGTTTGGATGCTGTGCTACCGACACCATTCTCGGCGTCAAAATACAGGCTGAACAGTCAAACGTCGGAAAAATCTTGCTGAGTTGGGACATGTGGCCTCCTATGCTTGGATTTCTCTCAACCAGATACACTTGGTAGCCTTTATCAGCTAATTCAAGGGCGGAGTAAATTCCTGCGATACCTCCTCCAATCACCAACACACTTTCAGTTACCTTCAAATTCTTTGAAGTTAGAGGCTCCAAATATCGAGCCCGCTGCACAGCAGCACGTACAAGCGCGATGGCCTTGTTCGTCGCCTTTGCCTTGTCGTCGTGAACCCAACTACACTGCTCTCTAATGTTGGCCATTTCCAAAAAGTAGGGGTTCATTCCAGCTGACTTCACCGCTTGTCTAAAAGTGTCCAAGTGCATCCTCGGAGAACAAGAAGCCACGACAACTCGATCTAAACCTAGCTCCTTAACAGCCTTTTTTATCCTTTCTTGCCCAGGATTGCTGCAGACGTATTCGAAAGTTTCGGCAACTTTCACTTGATCTAAGGAACCAATCGCCTCCTTAACGCGGGCCACATCCACTGTATCGCTGATATTTCCTCCACAATGACAAATGAAAACACCAATTGAAGGCTTCTGGGACAAAGGGCCACCAACCTTACTTAAGAGTATGTTCTTCTGTGGCAGAAGTATTTAAGATTTCATTCTTACCATATAATTCATAACGTTCCCATCGAAAGAATAGAAACTGAGTGAAGCGCGCGCAGAAGGATGAAATTTAATATAGGCCATATTTGCTATCTTTTGGAGGGGGTTTGGGGATGGTTGATCTTGGAGCGGTGCACTCGATGCTGATAGAAATGCATGGCGGAATGCTCACGCTGGCAGCTGTCTGCATCCTTGCAACAGTCGTCGCTAGGATTCACCTGAGAATGCGGAGAACCAGTGAGAGATATGGCGTTTTCTGGCCGATAGATTCCTTCATGGGAAAGCTAGCTCGATACACTGAGCCTACTGCATATTTGGCGGGAATAGGCGGGGTCATCGGTCTGATAGCGTCAGCAATCGTCGGTTTTTACGTTTGGCCCATTGAATTTATCACTACAAGCGCTTTGGCGCTAAGCAAGGTCATGTTTTCCGTTTTCGCCACAGAACTCTGGATCGTCTTCGTTTTTATCAGATCAAAATATGGAGAAAACCTGTGGAAGAACGGTGGTACGGCGGCTGTATACGCTTTTGTGGGGATATTCGGTTTTCTTTTTGTGGTCATAGCTGGAAGCTTTGGCGGGCATATGGCAGGCAAAGGAAGTGTACTTGATCCAGTTTATGCGTTGCTGGGCGTTAATCCAGTATCTTTCGGGGTCATGGGACTCAACTATGTTATTGTAATGGTCAGCGTTTCTCTTGTTGTGATAGTCGTGCCCCTGGCAGCTTTCCTGTATCTTCAGCGACGAGCAAAACCCAAAGACAATGGCAAGGCCTGACCCGGATTCTTGGAACTTAAGCGTGCGCATACTCAGACGTCGGATTGATCCCAGAAACGTTAGTCACCTTCTCTTCACCATAGGATACTTCATTCAAAGGAGCAAAAGGAAGACATTCCTCCAGAATTTAGGTCTCAAAGATCCTCTGGTCGTTCTCATTCTATTCTAATTAAAAACCTAGTCATAAAAAATCTTGTCCCCAAGTAAAGCAGTCAACGTCATTAATGACCTATATAATATTCAATCTATGGTTATCTTCAAAAAGAAAGAGAGAATTGGTTGTGGGCGACAACGCCACTTTGTTAGAAAATACCTCACCTCGGCCACATTTTGAAGGACTTTGGAAACTTTTGCGCCGTGGTCTTTGTCGTTTCTTGCTCATTTACGTTTTCTCAAGAATATTAGGTTGTTGTCCCTTTGGCAATCGAATTTGAAGCTACTTTCAGTTACCTTGGAGTTTCTTTAGACGTTTTAGGGATAATGCTGCCACCTGGCAGTTCATACTTTAGCATGTTAGTCGTTTTTCTCGTAGAGTTGCTTTGACCGTTTAGGCCATGGCAGTGGGTTGTACCAGTTCCATTTTCCAAACGTGGACATCACAGCGGGAACCAGGTATGTTCGCACTACCAATGCGTCGATGAGGATTGAGAACGCGAATGCGAAGCCCATTTCTCTGAGGAGCAGGTTGCTGGAAAGCATCAATGCACCGAGGGAACCTGCGAGGATTATTGCTGCAGCGGTGATGATTCCGCCTGTCTGTTCGATTGCGTGGATTATGGCGTCATTGAGTTTCTGGCCTTTAGCGGCTTCCTCTCTGATTCTTGTGAGGATGAATATGTTGTAGTCCATTCCTATGCCTAGGAGGAGGACGAACAGAATTAGTGGAGTTATGAACAGGAGGCCATAGTTGAAGGCTGATTGGAAGACAAATTTTGTCACGGCAAGTGTCCACACTATGCTCATCAAGACTGAGACTACAGCGAATGCGGGTAACAGCAGAGACCCGAGCACGATGAAGAGTACGATGGCGACGCCGATGGCAACAATCGGCAGTATAACGTTGAATTGATTTACAAAAACGTTTTTCGTGTCCAGTAAGGCTCCTGTAGTTCCGCCAACGTAGATACCTGTCAATCCTGCTGTATTGTCGTAACTTCGGTGCAGGCTGGTTCGGATGTCCTGAGCATCATTAATTGCGTCATTCGAATAGGGGGCAACTTGCAGTCTTACGGTTATCAGCGCGGTTTTGTTGTCTGTACCTATGTTCTGAAGCATGGCACTATATTCACTGGCTTCTCCGGCTGTGACATTGATGTTGGCGTAAGATACTGGGGTGCCATAGGGCATCGTTGGCCCCACGACCTCTTGGACGTCTCCATGATTCACCAAGTAAGAGGAAATCGCTTGTAAAGCAGACATTTCTGCCACATTGAAGTTGCCATTATCAACGAGGGGCTGCGAAAAAGTGACTACTACGTATGTTGGAGACAATCTTCCCCCGCCGAAAGATGAGGTCAGAGACTGCGAAGCGCTGATTGATTCGAGGCTACCAGATGCGCCCCCGAGGAAGTCGTACGTTGGTGTTGTGGTCGCATAAATGTAAAGCATTGGCACTGTTACAAGCACCGCTACAAGAATTAGGATTTTTGCTCTTTTCACTGAGAATGCTCCGCTTCTTGCGAAGTATCCTGCCTTCTGTTTTGCCTTCAGGAGGGAAGATTCGGAGTACTTCTTGAATCTTGAGCCTGAATTGGGCCAGAACACTTTGTCGCCGAGCACAGCAACCATGGCGGGCACGAACGTCAAAGCAACGCAAAGTGCCACAATCACGCCTAGTCCGACGACAATACCTAGCGTTTGAAGCAGTATTATCGACGTTGCAGAGAGAGACAAGAACGAGATGATAACGGTTGCTCCGCTCGTAGCGATGCTCTCACCAGCCCAAGTGACAGACTTCACGATTGAGTCACTGACCGATAATCCTCGGACACTTTCCTCCCTGTGGCGAGCGATGATGAAAATACCGTAATCAGTCCCGACGCCCAATATCACCGTCAGAAGGACTGTTGGAATCATAAAGTCAACCTTGTTGATGTAAGTTCCCACAAGAAGAATGAATACCTCTGAGATGCCAAGACCAACTCCAATCGCGCCTAAAGTGACAAGCGGAGTAACGATTGATCTGAAGAAGAGACCCGTGGCGACAAGAAGCAGAATAATGGTTACGGGCAGGATTACTCCGAGATCCTGCTCAGTGGATTTGCTAAAGTCATAGTTAAGTGCATCCGTACCCGTCACAAGCGCGGATGTGACGCTGCCAGGGCTCGTAGCTATGTTTGATTTGATGATATCCCGGATTATGAGGAGGTTCTGGTTGCTAGACTGTTTCAGGCTGACGGAAACCAAAGTGACGTCCTTTGATGCAGAAACAAAGGTCGAGACCAGCGAGTTCAGCTGCTCGCCTACCTGGTAGGCTTCTGGGTTCCAGACGATGCCTCCCGCCAGATTTTCTACGGCGACTTGGCTGCAGTTTCTGCCGAGGCTGAACGTTGCGTTGACAAGAGCTACGGACAAGCCCGAGGAGTTTGAGACGTAGCCAATAGCGAAACCCTGCAGTTTCTCTGCGGTTTGCTCAGTGGCGTTGGTCAAATAATCTTTGAAAGAGAACGTCTGCGTTATAGCGGAGCCGAAGTCTGCATTGCTGCCCAAGTATGTATTTAGGTATTGGTTGTTTGCCTGTTCGCTGGCTGCGTTGGCTCGTTGTTCTGGAGTGTAGCTTAGTGTTTGTGAGTTTTGGAAGCTTTGGCACCAAGAGGCGTTGAATAGGTCCAGCAGGTGGACCGTGTATTGGTTGAAGCTTTCTGCGTCAGCTTGGCACAGAATATTTGCGGTCTGGTTGTAGGCGACCTCGTTGAATATGGATACGAAGTCTTTCCCCATGTTGTATGTTTGGGGGTTCCAAATGATTTTTTTGCATAACGTTCCCAGAGCGTTTGCATCTGGGTTCTTGCCCAAACTATACGCGGCGTTAACAAATTCAGGCGACGCACCTGACGAGTTAGCGACGTACCCCAATGCAAAGGTAAGCAATTTTGCGCTGTTCTGTGCTTGAGTGTTTGTCAAGAAGTCTTGAAGGGAAAAAGCGCTTGTTAACGCAGTGGCGAAGTCTTTAGTGCTTGCATTGCTCCCTAAATAGTTGTTGATGTACTGCTGGTTTGTTTGGCTTGATGCAACTAAGGCACGTTGTTCGGGCGAGTATTCCCGTGTGGATGCTTTTTGGAAGGTTTGTGACCATGTGGCGTTGAATAGGTCGAGTAAGTGAACCGTGTACTGGTCAAAGGATGCTGGGTCAGCCTCACTTAGCAGAGCTGCAGTTTGATTGTAGGAGACTTCGTTGAATGTGTGTATGAAGTTTTCTCCCATGTTGTATGTTTGGGGGTTCCAAATGATACTTTCAGACAGTGCACTAACAGCGGCTGTATCTGGGATTCTGCCCAAGTTGTAAGCGGCGGTCACAAATTCATTGGATGCGCCTGACGAGTTGGAGACATATTGGATTGAAAAGGTTTGCAGTTTTTCGTTGTTTTGTACTTGGGTGTTTGTTAAGAAGTCTTGAAGCGAAAAAGTGGTTGTGAGCGCTGTAGCAAAATTTTTGGCACTTTCATTGTTGGCTAAGTAATTGTTGATATACAGCTGATTGGTTTGGTCGGTTACGACTGAAGCCCGCTGAACGGGCGTGTATTGCTGTGTGGCTGGGTCTTGGAAGCTCGCAGTCCATAAAGCGTAAAAGGCGTTGAGCAGAGGCGACGTATACTGGTTAAATGATGCTGGGTCAGTTTGGTTCAGCAAGGTTGCAGTTTGGCTATAGGCAATTTGATTAGATTGAGGTATATTTTGGGTTTGGTTGTATACCTGTAACCAGACGTTCAGGTACATTGCAGGAACACCAAAAAGCATGTTGTAGGTTAAATTTGCGTTATCCAATGTTAAGTAGACGCCTTGGTTGGTTTGGACAAGCCCTGAAAGTAGAGAGTCTTGCGTTTTGTTGTACGCTGTGGACCAGACAGTCATGTATGCTGTTGGGACACTGTAGAACAAGTTGTAGGTCAAGTTTGCGTTTTCCAAAGCTTGGTAGACTCCCTGATTAGTTTGATTAAGTCCCGAAAGCAAAGAGTCCTGTGTCTGGTTGTATGCAGTGGACCAAATCGTCATGTAAGCTGCTGGGACGCCATAGAGGAGGTTGTAGGTCAGGTTTGCGTTGTCCAGAACTGTGTAAGTGGCTTGGTTGGTTTGGTTGAGCGCTGGGATTAGAACAGAGTAGACACTTGTGATGTTCTCAAGTCCAGAGATGCTGGAATTTGAGCTTATTTCTGAAGTGATTTTGCTGATGAATTCCTGCGTCTGCAGGGAAGATACGTTTGCGCTTGAAACAACAATAGCCAACGAGTTATTAGATACTGTTGCTGCAAACTGTGAACTAATTATGTTGCTTGCTTGCGCTGATTCCAGTCGGCTGTCTGTTCCAGAGCCTAACTGAAGAGAAACTATGCCACCTAAGTTGAGTGCGAAAGGAACTATAAGGGCGAGGAGAACCAGCCAAGCTAAGATAACGATGTACTTTCGTTTTGTGATAAATTTGCCTATTCTTCCGAACGAGTTAACTTTCTTTCCTTCCATAGTAGTCAGGCTCTTTTTTCAGTGCAGCCCCAATGTTTATTTTTCAGAGCCTATAAGCACTTGAGCTATCGGATTAACATTCTACCGCATACATACGGCTCTACGAAAAGCATATATCAAAAAGACCACTCAGTATCTCCCATGCGCCGGCTAATTTTAGAGGTCTCAGAGAAAGAACTATCTAAAGTTGGAATAGAAATACCGCCCTTCCAAAAAATTAAATCGTTAGACTTGCTACATTTCCTCAGGCAAGACCCCGAAGAATTCGCAGCAATATCCAGAGTAGAATTCAAGGATTCATCCTCCAAAATTGAGGACCTGCTTGCTGAGGGATTTCTAGTTGAGGTGCAGCTTCTTGAAAAAGAAAAAGGCGGAGCATACACGGTCTTCATGAGAGGCGGGCCAAGTTTGTCCTCGGTTCTGAATTCCATGGGTGTAGCCGGCGGATACTTGTTCCCTCCATTGGGAATCCGAGAAGGAAAACTCAAGATATCCTTCCTTGGAAGTACACGGCAAGTAGGAGAATTTCTCGAGAAGATAAACGCAATAGGGATACGCTACAAGGACGACTTGCTGACGGATGCAAACAT
>CAYGVV010000089.1:0-7214 GCA_964353395.1 uncultured Candidatus Bathyarchaeia archaeon
TAAGCATTTAACTATGAAGCCGCCTTCCTCCGCAGGTTCCAAGAAAACCGTGAACTTACGAGCAACCATTGAGACCGCCAAGAGCACATAGTGGCGATGTACATATGAACCTATTCCTAAAAGCGCAACACACAAAGCACAGGCTGCTCTTCGAAGACAAGTTTAAGGAAAGAATCAGAAACATCGGCAGTTTTTACGATAAGAAAGCCTTTTAACTCTACATGCGAGTTTTCACTGCTGAACAGGAGAACAGCCAAGATGGTTGCCAAAAAAGCGGAAGCCAAACCCACCGTGGAAGAGTTGCTGGCGAAAGCCAAAAAACCAGCACTAATCGCTTCGCGCATGCACAGGTTTTACGAGGGAAAAATGCAGGTCATGCCCAAATGCGCCATCACAAGCCCAGACGATTTTGCGGTGTGGTACACTCCAGGCGTCGCTGCCCCATGCAGAGAAATCCAGGCGAACCCAGATAAATCTTTCGAGTTGACGAACCGCTGGAACTCCGTGGCAGTGGTTACAGACGGCACGCGCGTGCTGGGCTTGGGCGACATCGGACCGGAAGCAGCCCTGCCCGTCATGGAAGGAAAAGCCATGCTGTTCAAGTACCTCGGCGGAGTGGACGCTTTCGCCATATGCCTCAAAACCAAAGACCCAGATGAGATAGTTCGCGTCTGCGAGTTGCTTGAGCCCACTTTCGGCGGCATCAACCTCGAAGACATAGAGAAGCCTAAGTGCTTCTATGTGCTGGAGAAAGCCCGTGACAAACTGCAGATTCCCGTTTGGCATGATGACCAGCAGGGAACGGCAACCGTGATACTGGCAGGTTTGATGAACTCCTTCAAAATCGTAGGCAAGAAACCCCGCGAAACCCTCATCACCCTGATAGGCGCTGGGTCAGCCAACATCCGCACAGCGTACGTGCTGATGCGGTGGGGCGTGAAACCGGGAAACATCATAATGGTTGACACGAAAGGCGTCGTCCACAAAGGCAGGAAAGACATAACCAAGGAAGAAGACCCTTGGAAATACGAGTTAACCCAAGTAACGAACAGTGAAGGCAGAACAGGCGACATCACCAAAGCCTTCAAGGGAGTGGACGCCGTAGTTGCCGCTTCAAAACAAGGACCAGGCACCATAAAACCCGAATGGGTCAAAACCATGGCGGACGACGCTGTCATCTTCGCGTGCGCTAACCCGATACCTGAAATATGGCCATGGGAAGCCGAAGCCGCAGGAGCACGAATCGTGGCAACAGGCAGAAACGATTTCCCAAACCAAGTCAACAACAGCCTTGGTTTCCCAGGAATCTTCCGCGGAGTGCTGGACGTGAAAGCGAAAACCATCACGGACGACATGTGCATCGCAGCAGCTCAGGAACTGGCACGGTACGCAGAAGAAAGAGGCATACACGAAAAAGACATCTTACCCCGAATGGAAGAGTGGGAAGTCTTCCCCAGAGAAGCCGTCGCATGCGCATTGAAGTCAATTGAGCAGGGAGTCGCCAGAGTAAAACCCAGCAGACAAGAACTCTACGAACGCGCCAGCGCCATAATTCGTAATGCCCGAGAATCAACCGAACAGCTCATGAAACATGGCTTGATAAAGCCGCCGCCAAGTGAAGCTCAGCTACTCAAGTAGACTTCGAAGAACATACGGGAGGGCGTTTCTCTGCAGGGCGTAGAAAATTATTTAAGCTGTTCTACTGCAGATAGAGGAGCTGGGGATATAACATGCGCTTGGATTACGCTCTTTACGGATTAGCCATTGTGATTTTCATCATAACCGCACTATCGGCAGTTTTAGTGACTGCAGACACCGACAGGTACATCTGGATTATGACAACAGTCGTATTGGGCATATTATTCTTAATCGTTGGCTACTATGTGAGACCCCAAGTCAAAGCAGCCGCAGCTTCTCAGCCAGCAGCGCCAATGCCTCAAGAACCAGCACCCTCAGCGCCAGTTACAGAGGCTCCAAAAGTGGAACCTCCAATCGTGGAGACGCCGAAAATTGAAGTTCCTCCCATGATTGAAGCGCCGAAAGCTGAACCTCTGCTGGAAAAACCAGCAGTGAACGAAGCGCTACCTGCACCACAGAATGCGGCACCCGTAGCGGAGGCTTCTGCGCAGACAATGGGGCTTACGCAGATAAGGGGCATAAACGAAAAGAGAGCAGTTCAATTGAGGGCTAACGGGATAAACAGCGTTGAAGATTTGGCTAAGGCATCTGCTTCAGACTTAGCTACGAAGCTTGAGGTTTCCCCGAAAATCGTAAAGATGTGGATTGGAAGCGCGAAGAAACTGGTGAAATAAAAGAGAGTTGTTGAGGACAAACCGCCGATTCTACATTAGTCGCACTATATTCCTTTTTTCCAAGCGCCTAAGGGCATCCAAGAGCTCGTTTCTTTTCTCGCCAGCCAAGTTCAGATTATGCATAATGTCCTTGACGAACATTTCGGATTTGCCGAAGTTTTCATGCCGCTTGTGGAGGTGCTTAACGATTGATCTTTCCAGCTTCCCGCATCGCCAAGTTGTGTTTCTGATAAGAATAACTATTGTCCTCACGAATGTTTGGTCGCGGGTTGGTCGTTTAGACAAAACTCCTTTGCCCCCCAGCTAAGTAGTTCACCAACGTTTTTAAGGGTTATTGTTCAAAACACCGCTATACCCATTCAGGGTTGAACCCTGAGTAAAAAATCATGACACATGCCAAAAAGGCCAGTCACCGCAAAATTTTTCTAAGATACAAACCGTGCGCGTCCCGGTAATAATGCTCAAGCTTAGCGACTTTTTTGAACCCAAGTTTCTGATAAAGGTTCAACGCGGCAGCATTGTCTTCACGAACTTCTAAACGGCATTCCTTGATGCCTTTATCTCTAAAAATGGCTTCCATTTCGCAAAGAAGTTGCTGAGCTATTCCTTTTCGGCGGTGAAGCGACGCGACGTCAACCGTGAGTATGTGACCCATGTGTGAGTCACGTTCCATGCCAATTCGCCCTATTACGAAGCCTGCTATTTCGCCGTTAACCCGTGCAGCCAAGCTGATGGCATTGTAGTCAGCTAACAAGTAGGCTATTTGCTGTTTTGAGAAAGCTTCCTGTAGGAAACATTGCTTCTCTATCTCGAAAAAATCATCCAGAAACCGAAGTGACGCGCCTTCTATTTTTGTCTCCATTTTTCTGCCTTAAACGAGAATAAGGTGGAAGCGTGATTTTAGGTTTTTTCCTCAGGCGCACAATTGGTTGGGATTAGGACGGGTTTCAGTTCGATCCACTGTTGGGCTGCAAAGCCGATGCCGAATCTGAGCCAAAGCGTTATTATTCTGCTGAGAATGGTTGCGGTAGCGCTTATTCCCGCTGGAACACCCATCGAAGTGTAGAGCGTGGTCATGGTTATTTCTGGAAGCCCAACTTCAAAAGGTACACCTATGGGAATAGACTTGACAGCCACAACTATGGAAGAGGTTATCAGGATGACGCTCCATGGAATTTGATATCCAAGTGATAGAAAGACCAAGTACGGAACGGCTAGGCTGCAAATCCAGTTCACCGCAAGAAGGAGCGTGGGGACAACAAGCGTTTTTGGCTTGCGGATGAACACTTTCATGGAGTCGTGAAAAATCGTCGCGGCTTTGTATGCTTCTTCTCTAAAATGGGCGACTCTTAATTTCCATTTTCCTCTGGTTAGACGTTCTCCTATTCCTGCTAAGCTGTTGATTATTTTCAGGCTCCATGTTTCTTTGGCGCTGAGAAGCAGCAGAAGGACCAAGATGGCTGCGATGGCTACTGTGAAGAACAGGATTAGGTTGAAAATGAGGGGCACAACTGCTGTTTCGACGGAAAGCAGATAAATGCCTATGATGAGGAAAGCAATGTTCATGCCCATTCCCAAGATCCTTTGCGTGACCACAGAAGCCACTACTTTGCCGCCTGTGCCGCGTTGTTCCCTGTTGACCAAGTACACTCGGCAGAGTTCGCCGCTTATGGATTCGGCGGGAATTATTATGTCCATGAATGTGCCGTACCACACGAAGAGGTAGGATCGTATCACTGAGATTTTCACGTTAAGGTAACTTAGGAGGGCACGCCACGAAACCGCGTAGAAGAACACTTCTGCAAGGCTAACGGCTATGGCTGCGGAGTAGATGACTGGGTCAGCGGTTTGCGCCTTGGCTATTATTTCTTGGATGTCCACGTTGAAGAGGAGTATGTACAGGAAGAAGGCAACTAAACCTACTATTGGAAAAAGTATTGTCTTGAGAGTTAGTTTCGGTTTAGTTGTATCCACGACTTTTGGCACCCTGGGCGACGATGAACGATGAGAGATGTGGCGCGGCGATTATATGCTTTACCCAAATCCGAGTTGATTATCATATCGAATTTTGCTGCATAATTACAGTTGTTTTCATTGTTGAGTAACGTAAGTCTTGACCTGCACAAGGGTAAGTCCTAAATCCATCAAGTTTTGGATACATTCATCCTAGAGCAACAGGATTCTCTCCGCTTGATGTCCCTTCTCTATTAATGGGCGTTTTGTGTTTTAAGCTCAATTATGTGAGCACAGAAAAAGGAGAGAAAAGCTTAAGACCTCTCACTATCAATTATGTGAGCACAGAAAAAGGAGAGAAAAAAATGCAAATCCAGAAAAACCAAACCAAAACATCAATTACAATAGCTATTATTCTGATGTTAAGTGCTTCAGTACTGATTGCGGCAATACCCTGTGCTAACGCTGCAACAAAGATGGTTGAAACCTTCTCCTACGTTGCTGTTGCTCCAGATCCGGTGGGTGTGAATCAAAACTTGGTCGTTACGTTTAGGCTTGATAAGGTCTCACCCAACGCTGGAGCATTAGGAGCTGGCACCATGTTCACGGGCTTTACAGTGATAATCACTAAACCTGACGGATCAGTCTACAACAAAACAGGATTAACTACCGATCCCACTAGTAACGGATGGTTTATCTACGTTCCAACTGTGGTTGGCCAATACACTCTGCAGACTGTTTTCCCTGGACAACGCATAAACGGTTCGTCTTTCAGCTTTTTTGGTTTCGTATCATATGACAACACCTATCTGCCTAGTGAAAGTTCAGTAATTACTGTTAATGTGACGCAAGAGCCTGCACCGACTTTGCCGTACAATCCATTTCCAACTGGATATTGGACAACTCCAATATACGCCGAGAATAAAGGATGGTACAAAATCGCGGATGACTGGCTAATGCAAGGCTACGATTTCATGACTCGCTCTTTTGGCAGTGGCAACAATGCTTTCTCACCCTACACTACGGCACCTAACAGCGCCCACATACTCTGGACTAAACAAATTATGCTTGGAGGCATGATAGGAGGACCTTTCGGCGACATAACCTACTACCAAGGGCTATCATATGAAGAACACTACAACCCACTAATCCTCAATGGAAAAATAATCTTCACAGAACATTATCTGGACCAAGGCGTTACTTACGATACTCGGTGTGTTGACCTATACACGGGTGAAGACGTATGGACCCTAAACAATACCGGCATAGCTTTCGCGCAAGTAGTGGAAGTTGATACCCCCAACGAGCACGGCGCCCTTGCATACCTATGGGACACAGGCCCCGGAGGCTTATTTGCAGCCGTTAGCACCACATGGAAGATGTATGATGCATTTACAGGGCGATACATGTGTACCGTTGCAAACGTAACTTGGGGCGGCCCAGGAGGATTCGGCGTATCCACTGCAATACCTGGACCAAAGGGAGAAATACTGGCGTATTCGATCGCTAACAATCGGATGATTCTATGGAACTCGACTAAAGTTATGTACAATCCTACCTTCCTAGATACATGGGGTCCAGCACTCGGAACAACCTACGACGGCAACGCAGGAATCGAATGGAACGTATCAATACCCGCAGTACCTGGCGGGACAGCGCTTGAAATAGTCAAGGACGGTTACGCCCTCGCACAATACACTGACTCCTCAACGGTCCCAAGCACCTATGTCCAGATGGTTTACGACGTAAGTTCCATGAAGAAATCAGGCGGATCATACCCAACTACGCTTAATCCTCTGTGGGTTGCAAACCGAACAGGCATCCTTGAGACATTCTTCATCCAAGGTCCCATTGGCAGCGGCATTTACACAATGTATGACGAAAGCAGACTGATAATGCACGCTTACAGCATTACAACAGGAGCCGAATTGTGGACAACTGAACCTTACACAAGTGGATGGGCTAGTTTTGAATGGCAATGGCAAATCGCCTATGGCTTGCTCTTTGTATCAGGCTACGACGGTCACGTACGCGCTTACAACGCCGCAGACGGAACGCTAGTGTGGGATTACTACTTTGGAAGCTCAGGATACGAAACACCCTACGGCACATATCCAGTCTATGTCGGCTTCACCATCGCTGACCACAAGTTGTACGTAACCAATGATGAGCACTCGCCTGATTCAGTTGTAGGGAGAGGCGGCAAGCTATGGTGCTTCGACGTCTACAACGGCACATTGCTGTGGAGCATATCCGGAAAACTACGCATGGGCGCCATTTCAAACGGATACTACACAACACTTCAATCGTTGGACGGACAAATATACACCTTCGGCAAAGGACCCAGCGCAACCACCGTGTCAGCCCCTCAAGCAGCTGTAGTAAAGGGAGCTCCAATAATGATTACAGGAACAGTCACAGATCAATCGCCAGGACAGAAGGATACACCATGCATTTCTGATGCAAACATGACCGCATGGATGGAATACCTACACGAGCAGAAACCAATGCCGCAGAACGCTATGGGCGTTCCAGTCAAAATAACAGCATACGACCCGAACGGCAACTTCCAGACTATCGGCACAGCCATCAGCGATGACAGCGGCACCTTCGGAATAGCTTACACTCCGCAACTTGAAGGCAGCTACCAAATTAGGGCGACGTTCGACGGAACTTACTCTTACGGCGGTTCATACGCAACGGCCTACATGGTAGTTGGTGCAGCAGCAGCAGCAGCGCCTGTCGCAACAGCAACCCCAACTTTAGCACCGACAGCCACGCCAACAGCGACACCAACTGCAGCTCCGACAGTTTCGCCTTCGGCAGTTCCAATTCCAAGCGAATTCCCATATGCCGCAGTATACATATCAGTCGCAGCAGTAGCCATCATAATCGCCATAGCAGCAGTCGCAGTAATCCTCAGAAAACGAAAATAAACCCGCAAAAACC
>CAYGVV010000090.1:0-7189 GCA_964353395.1 uncultured Candidatus Bathyarchaeia archaeon
TCAGCGTGAAAAAAGAAAATTTTAAAGCAACTGTTGGATATAATGGCGGCTAAGGTCTTCAAGAATGAAGTTAGTAGACGCACACATTCACCTCTCCGACCCAGAATACGCTGGGCACACGGATGAACTTGTGGCAGACGCCAAAAACTCAGGAGTCGTGGCGTTAGTTTCTAACGCGATGGACCTTGCGACAAGCATCGAAGCCTTAAGGCTGGCTGAAAAAAATCCAGAACTGATCCACGTTGCACTGGGCATTCATCCGTGGAACGTGAACGTACTGAAAGAAAATGAACTTGAAGAAACGGTGAAACTAATTTCTGAACAGCGCCAAAACAAGTCCCTAGTCGCCATAGGCGAAATCGGCTTAGACTGCAAGTACGAGCAAATATGGGACAAGCAACTGATGGTTTTCGACAAGATGCTGCGTTTAGCAGAGAAACTTGACCTACCAGTTATTATCCACTCGCGAGGAACCACCGCCTTCATCGTGGACATGCTGCCATCCTACAATCTTAAGCGTGTCCTGCTGCACTGGTTCAGCCATCCCATGAGCGCATTGTACAAAGCCATGGAGCACGGCTACTACATCACTGAAGGCCCGCCTGTAGTGTATTCCAACGGCATCCGCGAAGTCGTGGCGAATACACCGTTGACTAACTTGTTGACGGAGACGGATGGTCCCGTGTTGTTCAGGAAGTCACCTTTCAATGGCCAGATGACGAGGCCTTCGTTCATAAGTGCGGTTGTAAGCGCGATTGCCGAGGTTAAGAATATGCCCGCTGAAGCCGTTGCTGAGCAGATAGTGAAGAATTTTGAGGCGTTCTTCGACATTAAACTTGGCTAACACAAACCTCAATTGTTGCCTCTTTTCAGTCAAATTCTAACGCGTGAGGCGTAAGCTTAAATTAAGCCTCGCTTCTATTGAGAGTTTGCTTTTACGCTTTCAAGCGTTGAAGACTATAAAGTCAGGGCAATGAACGGAGGAATCATGTTGGGAAAAGTGAAGACGGAACAGATAAAGCGCTTAGCTAAGGAGCTTATTAGGCGTTTTCCAGAACAGTTTTCCACTAGTTTTGATGACAACAAGCACGTGGTCTCAGCGCTCACGCTGGGCGCCACGACACGAGTGCGGAATCAGGTTTCTGGCTACATAACGCGTACGTACGCTTTAGCGCAAGCGGACTCTTCAGGTGAAGAAGAAGTCATTGAAGAGGGAACGGAGTAAACTTAAAACAGCATGTACTGGGAAAAAGATTTTATGATGGATGAGTACAGGCGTGGTTGGGCACTTCGGTACCTTCGCGAAGCCAAAGCTGAGTTGGAAGCGGCGCGGAAAATTCCGTACATGGCGCCAAGTTTAGTGTTGGAAGCTATTAGGAAAGCGAGAAACGCCATCTATTACAGTTTGGGTGAACCTGCTTTCATAGAAATTCTTGTCCGTGAGGAGCTTGGGAAACCTAAGCCTGCAGATGATGTTATTCTGCGTTTTCTAATCGAGATTGAGGAGACTGTGCAGCAGCTTGCGCAGTTGGAAGAGGTGAACGGTGACCTCATGATGAAGCAAGCGGATACTCTTGTTCAGGTGGCTTCGGAATTCATTGAAACTTTAACGGAAGAGAAACCTGAAAACTAGTGTTTGCGTTGGTTGCTGTTGGCTTTTTCCTGAAAGTTAAGCGACTTTTGTGCTCGGAACAGCTTATACCCCTCTGTAAATAGAGTGGACTAGTGGTTCACTGAATTCTGGACTGTTGCTCGGAACAGACTATAGCCCCCTTATATAAAGGCAGAAAGGCGGCTATTGCTTGAAAGAGTGTGTGTCATGTTTGCCTTGCCTTCCTTGGATTAAAACGCTGTGCTTTTAGGCTGAAAGTTAGTTGGATAGCCCACTATATTTCTGATTCAGGCTGGCGTTTTTGTTGATCTGCAGGTTGGTTCCATATAGAACAATGCGAAACGACACTAACCCATCTTACAACCATTCTCCTAATAACAGAACAGTAGAGGAGTTTGCTGGGGCTCTGGCGGACGAAAAATTCCGGAGAGAGAATAAAAACCCTGTCGCTACCGCTTTAAGAGTTTAACCGCCAGAGCCCATTCAGCCCCATCGATTCTTGCCTTTCTCTCCATGCCACGTGATTTGGATGCTTGTTATGTGACTAAAAAAGGGGATAGAGTTGTTTGATTTTTCAAAGGTTTATTTGCGTCTTCTTAGGATTACTGCGACTGCGGCTATGGCGATGATGATGACGACTGCTGCTATGGCGATGTAGTATTCAGTGCCTATTCCTGTTCCTGGCGGAGTCGGCGCTGGTGAAGGCGAAGCTGTCGGAGCTGCAGTTGCAGTCGGTGTTGGCGTGGCTGTCGGCGCTAAAGTTGGAGTTGGTGTCGCTGTAGCTGCTGATGCTGCGTCTACGCTTATAGCGGTCATAGCGCTTGAGCGCCAGTAGGATTCGGTGCCTTCAAAAGTAGCTGTGATAACGTATTTGCCAGTGAGTTCAGGGATCCATACGTAGCTATACAAGCCGCTTGTCTCAGTGGTGGCGGTGCCGATGTTTACAGTGTTTCCGTTGGAGTCAACAGCAGTTAGTTTCACAGTCACACCTGTTGCGTTGGTCGGCATTGGCTTTTGCATGTAAATGTATTCCATCCATTTGCTCATGCTTTCATCAGACATTGCTGGTACTTCGCTGAATTCACCGCTTGCTACTTTTCCTTTAGCCCCTGAAGATTGGTCAGTGACCATGCCTTGTATTACCAAGCTTTGTCCTTTGGATATGCCTACTAGAGGTGCTTCAATGGTTGTTTTGCTTGGTCCTTTGCCGATGCAGTAGATTTGCATGTCGTAAATGTTGAGGTATACGTAGTAGCCGTCTGCAATTGGACCTGCTGTTTGACCGAAGGAACCTATTCCTGGCCAACCATTAATAATCCATATTTCTTCGCCTGTAGTAGCATTAATGCATCTCACTTTTTCATCTTTGTACAGTGGCGCGTTTGGTGAGTGTTCGCCACTGAAGCAGTAGATTTTTCCGTCTGCGAATGCGCTTATGAAGAGTGGATAGTTGCCCCATGGTGTGTCGAGACCACTGTTGGTGCTGTTGCCTACTCCGCCATTACCGTAAGTCCAAAGCACGTTTCCAGTTCTAGATTCGAAAGCAGTGAGTACACCACCATAGCCTGCAACGTAAAAGACCCCATTGTAGACATAGCCTGGCGCTGGAGGGTTCGAGACAGTACCGTAGTATTGGAAGGCTCTGAAATCGCCCAGTGGACCCCATAATAGGTTTCCGGAGTCAAGGTCGTAGCCCCACCATTGCATAGTCTCTTTGTTTGTTACAAAGAATACTCGGTTTACTGAATCTACTTGTACATTGGTGCTTCCTGAACTGGGTGCTCCCATGTACGCTAAGGTGAGGTTGCCGTCGGGTGCGGTGTAGTTTCGGCACCACAAGATTTGACCTACGGCGCCGCGTGACCTGTTGAGGTTTATTGCCCAGAAGGTGAATGGGTCTGGAGTTCCGAATGCGCTGAATGCTGAGAAGCTTGTTGAAGTGCCGATTATTATGTCTCCTTGGACGACGCTGAGAATGGCTGGACTGGAAAGGCCTACTAAAGCTCCGACGGTCACGTTCCACGAGTAAGCTGCGCTTGCGTTGACTGTTTTGCCCACTGGTCTCCACTGGTAATAGTTACTGCCGCTTGTGGGTCCACCGTTATACTCGCTTTGGGTTACGTTGTTGCCTCCCGCAGCTGTGTTGTTCCATAATGCAAGCCATCCTGAGTTCGCAGTTCTGTTGTAGCTGAGTTGGTAGCGCAGGATTTCGCCGTTTGGTCCATAGACTGTGGTGCCGGAAGGAGCACCGGTCATGTTGAACACGTTGACGCCAGTTCGCGGATCGAATGCCATCCATGGTGTTGCTCCGAAGCCAGCTTGCCATAGGTATCCGTCTCCGATTACTCCGTGTTGGTTGAAGGATTCGTAGTCGTAGAGTTGTCCAAAGGTTGGTGAGATAGCGTCGTTTTGCCAGAGGGTTTTGCCTGTTGCTAGGTCAACGCAGAGGTAGGGACCTCTAGTTGCGTCGTCGCTTAAGGGTGTGTCGTAGTAGAGTCTTCCACCTATGATGAGTGGGTTAGCCATTCTGCCTTCGTATGATAGCCCTGGATAGTAAGTTACGCCTAAGGCAGTACTGTAGCTTCCTCCAACAACGCCTCCATCCTGAAGCGGTTTTGTCCACATTATGTGAGCACTATTGGGTGCAATGCCGTCTGGTTGGACTCCGCCTCCGCCAAAACCGCCGCCACCCAAAATTTGACCGCTACCCGCACCGAGCCAGTTCGAGGCAATACTTCCCCAGTTGGTGTTTTCGCCCTCTATAGGTCGCATCCAGTAGCTGGTTGGAAGGGGATAGTTTGCAACTGATGCCAACTGCTCATTCTGTACGGTAAGCGTTGTTGTTGCGCTGCTGCCTGAGAAAGTGTCGTTTACATACACGCTTGCTGTTCCTGCTTCTCCTGTAAGAGGATTTTTCAGAGAGGCTTTTTGTTCTGGGAAAGTGAAGGTGAAAGTATATGTGCCAACCACAGGAGGAACGTATATGAAGTATGCTGATGATGTTGCGTCTGATGTATATGGTCCTTTAGTTATGTTTTGTCCGCCAGGCGTTGTGATTATGCACTTAAAGTTTTGCCATCTGTCGCCGCCAGTACCTGCAGCTGTTGGTGGAGGCCAGTCGAGCCACATCATGACGAATACGTTTTGATTGACACCCACGGGGTCGGGTGAAACCGCGACGTACGCGTAAGTAGGGATTGTCCACTCTGGAATGTGTGCGTTAGCGAATGGCAAAGCAAAAACTGAGAAGGTTATGGTCAGTATGAATGCGATAGCAATAGCAGATACAATAGAGTTTTTGTTTATTTTAAGGTTTGAACTTTTGTTCATTTTTCTCTTTCTCCTGTTTTCTGTGCATGAATTATGTGCAAGAAACACTTATAAGAACTGTTTAGTAGTTAATCCACTGAAAGAGGCTGAAAAGTTTAACTGAATCAAATGATACTATTAAGAAGAATCAGGGGAAGTTCATTTGGAGTTTCAGGAAGAAAGCATACAACTGATGACTAGTCTAGGGCTTACCGTTTTGGAGGCAAAAGTCTATCTTACTCTTGCTAAGTGGGAGAAAGCATCTGCAAAAACAATTTCAAAAGCTTCAAGGGTTGCGCAACCTGACGTTTACCGAATAATATCTAAGCTTGAGAATCATGGCTTGATTGAAAGAGAAGTAACAACACCAACCATGTTCAAAGCCACCACAATGGAGGAAGGCATTTCTCTCTTACTTCAACGCAGAGACAACCAAAGCGCCATGATACATAAAAAAGCAGCCGAAATACTGGAGGATTTCAAAGAAAACGGAAAAAACACGCTCCAAGAAGAGCCGCCTAAGTTCGTCTTAGTTTCAGGAGTAAATGTCCACAGAATAAGAAACGCCGTTGATAATGCCCAAGACAGTGTACTGTGTTTCACATCAGTTGAGATGTTCAGAAAAGTGCGATTTCTAACCGAAGACGTCTGGAAGAAAGGCGTAAAGAGAGGCATCAATTATCGGTTCATAATAGGTAAACCTAACGACCAAAAAGTGGCGCTTCAACTCGACCCTGCTCTAAGAGACAAGAACTGTTTTCAGTTCAAGTGGACCCGCACTTTAATGCCGTGTATGATTCTGATTGACAACAAAGAGGTTTTTCTCAGAACCGAGTTAAACTTGGAAGCTCCCGTTTTGTGGTCCAATAACCCAGTGATTGTAGCGATGATGCAAGAGCATTTCGAGACAAAATGGAAAGACTCGAAAGAAAACTAAGGCAAGGCAGCAGAAGAAATAATCCTTTAGAAAAATTGTTTGGGCAGACTTTACTCGATAGGATTTAGTGAACTTCAGCAAAAAATGCCCTTAAACCGTGGCTGAAGAATCCCAGAGGAACTGGAAGTACTCGCGAGCAAAGCCTACTAAGCCTATGTGGTTGCTCCATATTATTAGGCTGGGCTTGTCTTCGCCTAGGAAGAGCATGGCTTCTTTGCCGTCAGCGATTACTCCGCCTCCGAACATGTGGTCCCTGACGCGCAGCTCATTCACACCTGCAACTTTTCTCAGAGACAACCAGTCTTCGGTTTTGCCAGCCGCCATGAGTTTAACGTTTACAGTTTTCTTTAAGCCTGAGAGCAGCTGATCTGCTGAATTGATTATAGGTTTTGCGAAGACAGGAGCGGCAATCATGGCTTCTTTCGTGGCTTTTTTGAGCATTTCTTCCAGCTTGGTCACAATGGCATGTTGACCATGAAGAATCAGTATGTCTGGGCGCTCCACGAGCTCGCGCTTCTCGTAAAGTGGCTGCAATGCTTCAGCGACCGTTTGTTCCCAACCTTGGTATTTGTCTTCCAGTCTCTGCTTCGTGAAAGCTGTCGCTTCAGCGGGTGAGACGGGGTAATACTTGAACGGGCGCGTCTCCGTGCTTTTGATCCAGCCCTTCTCCTTCAGCGAGTTTAGGACCTCGTAGATTTTGCTGTAGGGCACTTTGGCTTCGCGGCTTATCTCCATCGCCGTCATCTGCCCGCTCTCGAGGAGTGCCATGTAGGCGTCTATTTCGTAGGCGTTCAAGCCCATTTCTCGAAGAGTTTCCCTCGTGTTCTCGTCTATTGACAAGGCTATTCCCCTTATTCACCGTAGTAAACGTTTGGAAACCTTATTATTTATTACATTTGCTCTCTTAAAAGCGCAAGCATCATGCTAAAGACTAAGTGATAAACATGAATCATATCAAAAACACGAAGAGCATTTGCCCCGAATGCTTGAAGGCGCTAGACGCAGAGATTTTCGAGGACGGGGGCAAAGTCTTCATCAAAAAGGCATGCCCAGAACACGGCGCATTCCAAGAACTGTACTGGTCCGATTACGATCAGTACGTGCGGGCGGAGAAGTTCAGGTACGACGGCGAAGGGATAGAGAACCCGCGAACCCAAACCATTAAAGGTTGCCCAAACGACTGCGGCATCTGCCCCGAACACAAGTCACACACCGCATTAGCCATCATCGACGTGACGAACAGATGCAACCTAAAATGCCCAGTGTGTTTTGCGAACGCTTCCGCCGCGGGGTACGTGTACGAACCCACCAAAGAGCAAGTCACGGGAATG
>CAYGVV010000091.1:0-7175 GCA_964353395.1 uncultured Candidatus Bathyarchaeia archaeon
CACGCCTATGGCGCCTTTCTGCATGCCGTCGTAAACGAAGTCGAAAACTTCGCGCTGCGTCTCCGTTTTCGGTCCGCCAGCAATCACCACGGGAACGGGGCAGCCTTCCACGACTTTCTCGAACTTCTCTTTGCAGTAGTAAGTCTTAACCACTCGCGCGCCTATTTCAGCGGCGATTCTGCTGCACAACGCGAGGTATCGTGCTTCCCGTTTCTCAAGCTCTTTGCCCACGGCAGTGACTGCCATGACGGGTATGCCGTAGTCTTCGCATTCATCCACGAGCCGCGCCAGATTAGTCAGGCTTTGGTGTTCGTATTTGCTTCCTATGAAGACGGACATGGACACGGCGCTGGCGTTTAGCCTGATGATTTCTCGGGTTGAAGTGATTAAACCTTCGTTTGCGAGGTCTTCGCCGACCACGCTTGTTCCACCTGACACCCGCAGTATTACGGGTTTCGGGATGGCTGGGTCCACGCAGTTCCTCAGCACGCCGCGCGTCAGCATAATTGCGTCAGCATATTGAACCAGCGGCTTGATGGTTTCTCCAGGTTTCTCCAGCATGTGAGTTGGACCTTGGAAGTAGCCGTGGTCTACCGGCAGGAAAAGTGCTTTGCCGTCTTTCTGGATTAGTTGGCTTAATCGGTTTTTCATTCCCCATTCCATTTTTCATCGCTCCGTGGAACATTTTGGCTTCATAATTAAATAACCTTTCTCAATGAGCCAGTGATGAAACTGCCACGTAGTGTAGCGGCAACTGGTTTTGCATGTTTGCCTTATCAGTTCATAAGCTTCTGGCTTGTCCTTAAGTGTGTTCAGCGTCATCTGCACTGGGCATTTAACGTCATTGCAGAATTCGCGGGCTTTGTACTCAATGAATCCTTCAAGAGACATACTTATCGCTGCTAATGCCTGCGGCGGGACTTATAAGATTATTTGCCAAACCAAAAGACCTGGGATGGAAAACCGAAAGCGCGGAGACCACAGAAGTCGGGGATAAAGAAACATGGGCGCTATTTCTTAACTCTTTTCAGACTTTTGGACATCATGATTTTGGAGACGATGCGGAGTGGCAACGGTAAAGGAAACTTTCCTTTAACTGCGTCTTTCACCATCGCTGATATGTTGCAGTCGTACTCTTCTTTGGCGACTTTGAGAAGCTTCCTCGCCTCCTTCAGCCCGTAGGAGAAGACGAGTTTTATGACGTGTCCTCCCAACCCGCTTTTAAGCAGGAAATACTCATCCATGAAGGTTGAGGCCCAATCCAAGTTATGCCCCCAGCAGAGAAGAAAGAGCTCCGACTGTTTCCGCGTGATGTTTTCCACGTTGAAGGATGACGTTTGGTTCTTCAGTCCGCCTTCGCTGACCATGAACAGGGGCACGATGATGCTCTTGTATTTCCTGAGTTTGCTGACGAGGTCAATGGTCTGGTCAACGTCGCTGTCGGCTTCACTTGGAAGCCCGATGATGAGCGTAGCCATTGGAACCCAGTTGTGGTCGCTGAGGATTTGGAAGGCATCCACCACCACTTGGGGCCACTGCTCCGGCTTGAACGGCTTGGCTTTGCCCGCCATGAGTTCCTTGATTAGGCGTGGGCTGCCCGTTTCCAATCCTGTTTGCCCGCCCACCCACTCGTCGCCCTTGTCCACTTCAAGAATGTTTGAGAGGTCTTCGATGAGGTCTGGGGCGCTGGCTACTGACGAAAGCGCGAAGTGGCTTATACCGACGCTCTCAACGCCCGGGTGATTGTAAACGGTCGCGAAGAGTTCCTTCACAGCGGGCTTATTTACTTCGAAGCCTTTTGCCTTGTACCTCAGAATATCCTCAGCGTGCAATAGGGGTCGCCTCCCAGCTTTGAGGTTCACGTCAACCTCTTTCAGAATATGCTCAAGCGACAGGCATCGGTAGCGTTGAAGCGTGGGCACACAGAAGGCACAGCCTCGTCCGCATCCACGGGCAATCTCAACTATGCCGTCTATGGTTCCGCCTTGAATAATCGGGATGTCCTGTTCTTCTGCTACTGGTCCGTTAACAACTTCCGGCAGCGGAAGACCCTGTGCTGCAATATTGAAGAGAGAGTTAACTACCTTTTCGCCTTCGCCCACGACGACGCAGTCCACGCCCAACCTTTTCCGCGGTTCAGGTTCTTCCAGTTGCCAAGCGCCTGGTCCACCGACGATTATTTTTGGCTTGTACTTTTGAACGGCGGGGTGGTTGATTATTTCCTGAAACTTAACTGTCATGTACGCTTCGCCCCCGAGCACCTGCGTGAACGTGCTGGTTGCAGGTCCCATGCCTAATGGGTCAGTCTCCGTGATGCCCAAGACTTTCGTGTTTGGACCGACGACTTTGTGTAGGTGGTCAGGGTGGGCGACGATGACGTCTTCCTTGCTGAAGTTGCTCAGCAGTTGGGCTTCGGTTTTTCTGATTCCGCACGGCGCATACTTGGCTGAGCCGTCAGCATTAACTGGCACTGATGGACAAAACAGTGAGAAGTAGAACCTGTCGGGGATTAGTCCGCGGGGTATGCAGGCGCTGAAGCCTAGAAATATGCCTCCGTTGTACTCGCTCATGAGTGTTCGGTCAGCGGTTAAAACGATTTTGTATCCGCCAGCTTTTCTCTTAACCAATAGCCTCCCTCCCCTTTTACAGTGCGCCGCCAGATGCAGCTTCCCATAAACCCATTGAATTCTAACATATATCTACTTTTTCTTAACGCTACCATGGTAAGTCACAGTGAATCCGACCTTTAGGTTTTAAAGCTTACACGCTTAAAAAACCGACGCATGGACGTCTTACTCCAAAAATACGAAGGGGTGATTGGCAGAAGCGCAGGCGCTTTAGCGCTGGGGAAGAAGGGTGTGGTCACCGAGAGATACAGCCGCATTACCCGCCTTGCTGAAGGGTTATCAATAGTCGACCTCTGCGTTAAAACGCATTACACGCCCATCAACAACGCAACCCTAAGGAGGCTGTCTAAACAAACAAGAATCTACGCTGTTCCCGAAGCAGCGGCACTTGTTTGCAACAAGGGCGCTTTGTCGTCATATATCGGCGACATGTGCATGTTTGAAGATGGAGAAAAGCAGTTTCTTAACAGATAAACGAAACCGCTTAACCCTCTAGCTTAGGTTGTTTTTGTGTTTCTTTGCTTTTTTGGAGTTTAGCTATATAGTACATGTTAACTGCCATTGATACCCAAAATAGCCAAAAGGGAACATTGAGTATAGTTACAATTCCCATAACGCCTGGTCCAAAATCTACAAAAACGTAGAATGGATTCCATCTGCTCATGACATATCCAAGGTTATTAAGTTCAGCCCACATGGAAAAAGTGTACCAGCAATAAAACAGCGCCAACGCAACATTAAACACAATTATAGCCCGAATTTGCTTTATCATGCGCTTCCCTTTTCAGTTCTATGATCTAAATATTTAAAACTTTGCCGCGCGCAAAATTTCTCCTTTAAATTTTGATGTATATCTATCTTTTCTTTACGTTCACCCAGCAAGTAGCAATGATAAACGGACAGTTTTGCGCCTGCACCTTTTAAAGTCAGATTGACGTGTTATGAGTATGGCGAAGCTGTATTTTTTGGGCGGAGAAAACATAGCTAAACAGGATGCAAGAGAAATCAATGAAAAAGCTTTTCAAGATGCAGGCGGAACGCCCGCTGTTGTGGTTTTTTCCTGGGCGCGGGCGTCGTTTGACAAGGATTACCCGTGCAGGGAGAGACTGTTTGCTTATTTCAGGAGTCTCGGCGCAAGCGCTGTTGATTTCGCAGAGTACTCCGACACGCCGGAGGAAATAGCGCGAAAGGTCGAGCGTTCTGACTTGATTTACATTACAGGCGGACTTACTAGCGTATTGGTTGAACGGTTACGAAACAAAGACGTTGACGGCTTGCTGCGCGAGTACAGCGGGGTTATTGTTGGAAGAAGCGCTGGCGCGTTGGCGCTTTGCAAACGGTGCATAATTACCGACAGAAACAAACGTGCAACTAAGATGGTTGCGGGTCTTGGGCAGGTGGACTTCTGCGTTAAGGTTCATTATAAACATTCAAAGGATCCTGTGCTGAGAAGACTGTCGAAGGAGGAAAGAATATATGCTGTTCCTGAAGGTGCCGCGCTTGTTTATAACAATGGTGTCCTATCGTTTTTGGGTGATGTGTTTTTGTTCCAGAATGGAGAGAAAACACGCGCAGACTAGACATTCTGAGCATGATCGGGTCCCACATGAAGTGGATAAACATGAGCCTGTCAAGCAAGGAACCTAGAGAAAACCCAAGCCGTGCAAAATGTGAATTCCTATTATTACGTAGAATGAGAAAGTTAGACCGACATGCACGAATTTTCTGGTTTGAGATTTAATGCGCGGAATTATTTGAAATCTATGAATAAACCCGGTGGCGACAAGCAAAATCATTACAATGTACAAAGCTAATCCTGTTCCCAATTCTGGATAGGATGCTGCTGGTCTGCTAATTTGACTTGCAAAATGAAGCGATATTAAGAGAAACGCCACCAAGTTGCCGAAAACATGAACCCTGAAAAAAGTTTTCACTCTGTCAAGATGGCGTCTCTTTAATACGGCTATTATGGGCACAGCGAATGCAATGTAAAGAGTGCCAATCCAAACAAACCAGTGGTTAGCACGGAATGGACCCAAGAGGAAACCAAAGTGAATCCACTGCAAGTTGTCTGCAATCATCAAGATGACCGTTGCAATTATTATTGACAATGCCGCCCAGAATTCGTAGTCTCTTAGAATGCGCATTGTTTTAATCCACCCCGATCTTTGTTTAATGAAGGTATAATAACGCTGTTATATAAATAAAAACTTTTCGTTTTTGATAAAATTCCGCGAACAGTTTTGTTAGTGACTTTCAAGTGAAGTAAACATTGCAAGTAAGTTTTCTATGCAGAAGTTATATGTACGTGCTTTCCAAGCAACATTGCGATTGCTGCCTTTTCGCTTTGTAAGAGTTCTTTTTGGTCTTCTGAAACTTGCTATTCACATCGAACAAGGAACAGTGATCCACTAGCCGCTTTCCTCCGAGTTTCCAGTGGCACAGTTCTCAACCCTAGTTTTTCATGGTGAATTCGTTTGCAAATAATTTTATACTCGATTCGACATTGTATATGTCGGGTGACAGTTCTTTGTTATCTGCTTGTGTTCTAATTAGGACCGTGCATGGCAAATTTGAGGATGTTGCTAATTCAATTCGCCAGTTGAAAGGTGTCCAGCGAATCTTTCCAGTTCTGGGAAGATATGATGTGGTAGTGGACCTTGAAGCCTCTGACCTTAAGGAGTTAAACGCCACTGTGTTAAGGATGGGAAATTTCGTTGGTGTTGTCTTCACTGAAACTCTTGTGGAGATACAACATTAATGGAGGAAGAAAAGTGCTGAATGCATGTATACTCTTGAAGATAATGCCAACTAAAGCTGACGCAATTTTAAGTGTGGTCAGGCAGATTGGTGGCGTGAATAAAGCGTATTTCACCTACGGAAGGTTCGACGTTGCCGTGTTTGTTGAGGTTACGGATTACCAAAAGCTAAGGGAGATCACGACCCGAATAAACAGTATCGAAGGCATAAGAAGCACAGAAACACTCCCCGAAGCCTAACTGCGACATACTTTCAAAAAACCGTTAGCAGAAAACTTGCCCGAAACAACCATGCTGCACAAGGGAGAGACCACAGCCAAATATTGAGCATCGGAGCAGGCAACGAATATTCATCCATCCGCCTGTCAAGGGTTGCTAAGTCTTGATACTTCCTGCACTGCCTTTATCGAAACCTCAAGCATGTCATCACTTGGCTCCTTGGTCGTCAAAAGCTGAAAGCCCAGCCCAGGCGCAATGAAGACTTTCAAGATGATGGAGTGGCGGTATCTGCCGCTGAGCCTTAAAATTTCGTAGGATAAGCCTGCGATGACTGGAATTAAGAGGAATCTATACGCCAAGTTAACGGCGAATCCAAGGTTAGGCATTATAGAGAACAAGACTATGCTTACGACGAGAGTTATGAAGAGGAAGCTGGTTCCGCACCGCGGATGCAGCCGCGAATACTTTTTCACGTTCTCCACATCCATGGGGGCACCTGCTTCGAGAGCGTTAATGGCTTTGTGCTCTGCGCCGTGGTACTGCAGTACCCGACGGAATTCGCCCCATGAGGCAATGATGGCCAAGTAAGCGATGAACATCGTTAAGCGTGTCGCTGCCTCGGCAACGTTGAAGACCCAGCCCTGTGGAAGACCCAGCCAATTCCAGAACAGATAAGGCACGAGAAAGAAGAAAGCAACTAAGCCCACAGTGCCTAAAGCCACTACGGCTAACTCTTTGTAGCCAAGTTTCATTTTTTCCCCTTCTTCTTCGCCTTCTACGTTTTCCACCGCAACGTTCGCAGAGAACAGAATCCCCTTCATTCCAAGGTAGAAGGATTCAATCATTGCAACTATTCCTCTGAGGAAAGGCAAGCCCAGAACCTTGTACTTGTCAGAGAGCGGGTTCAGCTTTTCCACTTCGGTTACTATGTCTTTGTTTGGTTTCCTCACGCAGAGGACCATGGTTTTTCGGCTGCGCATCATCACGCCCTCTATGAGAGCTTGCCCACCGAACGCCAGCGACGGTTCTTTTTTATTTTGGCTACCCAGTTTCTCCAAGTTTTCACTTCAAGACAACAGCTTCTTTAGCACTTCATCAGAATATAACGTTGTCTCTTATTTCGCTTATTCTTATTTCTTTGTAGATTTTGATGATTTATTCAAACTACTACTTTTTTTATTTCTTCCAGAATGTCCGAAAAGTCAGCTGGTTTGTTTGGCTTCATTCTTTTTTTCCAACGCTCAGGATGTTTTCGCAGCCTTTGCTGGTTGAATGTTCTCTCAATCGGAGTTTTATATTATTTTTCTTGTGGTTTTTTGTTAAGGTAGAATTTGTGGGGTTTATGTGATTTATCGACTGTGATTAGTCCTTTGTTTGCCAATCGGTTGAGCTCTGTTCTGACGAAGCTTGGCGTCTCCTTGATTTTGTGGGTTATGCTTTTGACCGTGTTGTTTCCCTTCGCGATTTCCCGTAATAGAGTTGTCTCGATTATTTTTCTCTCTGCGGCTGTCCTTACTAATTTTTCGATTGGGGATTCAATATTGTATTTTGCTTTGAGGTCAAGTAGGTT